>JAGBNH010000056.1 GCA_017634475.1 Eubacterium sp. | reverse complement strand
TATCCCAGTAGGAAATACTCTCATATGCGTAAGTAATCCCTGTGCGTTTATCTGTTTGGTATACAATGCATGACATTGTCGTCACCTCCTAAATAGTGTATATCCATTATACACTATTTACAGGAAAATGTCAATACATAGTTTATACAATTTTTGAAAAATATCAACTATGTTTGTTGCAGATTAAAGGCACCCCCGAAGGAGTGCCTATAAATGGCTATCGGTTAACCCGTGAATAGTAACAATCAAATGGCCAAACCAAAACAGACACCGGATGATCACTCACCCGATGCCTGCTCATCATTCACTCCACTTCAAAGTCACATTGCGTAAAACGAGATTGATGCGTATGCACAGAACATAATACGTCCACATGCCCATCAAGGATTCAGACAAACCCCACCGGAATTAAAACTATATGTCTTTCCATTGATAATTTTCGTACCTGTTACCATGACTCCGCCATCATCAAAGTAATACCATTTTCCATCAATTTCTTTCCAGCCGGTGATCATCAACCCGTAGTACTCATAGTTATAATGTGTATCATTATAAAAATAATACCATTTGCTATCTATTTTCGTCCACCCAACTTGAAGCACTCCATTTTGATTCAAATAGCGCCAACAGTATCCCCCATGATCATCTTGAGGGATTTTTATCCATCCAGTCAACATTGCTCCACTTTCATCAAAATAATACCATTTTCCATTTATCATATTCCAATCTATATACATACTTGCCATTCCACACAACCTGTAATATGTTGGGTCATTGTTAAAATAATCCGGATCTCCGCCATAAATAATATGAGTCTCAAATGCCGTATCTGCCGTTCCGAAAAAGTGCCATGAACCATTTATTTTTTTCCAGCCAGTATAAGCAACACCATCTTTATCAAAATAGTATACTTTCCCATTATTGGACAACCAAGAGTCTTTTAACCATGCATTATTTGCGGTTTTATAATGTATACCTTTGCCATCTATAGCATGTGCATTAAATACCCATTTGTTTTCATTATTATCTATAACATAATTTGCAACTAATATACCTGAACTATTAAAGAAATACTCTTTTCCTTTAATGCTGGTCTGGCCAACTGCCATTCTTCCATATAATGAACAAGACACATCACTAATATCGTCATAAAAGAAATACTTTTTATTAGCGATTGACTGCCATCCGGTTTTCATAACTCCGTCTGTACCAAAATAATACCATTTGTTATCAACGCAGTTCCATCCTTTTGTTACTTCATCGTTTGACTTTAAAAAATACCATTTTTTGCCAGAAATCATCCAGCCAACTCGTATACCGTAGCTATAATAGTACCATTTCCCATCAACAGGAACCCAGCCAGTTTTCAAACTACCATCATTATAAAACGTATAATAATTGTCTATATAATCATAATCATTAACAAGTTCCATCCAAACGGTTTCCATCACTCCATTCGTTTTAAAGTAGTGCCATTTTCCGCTTATCTTTATCCATCCGTTTTTCATAACTCCGTCTGTACCAAAATAATACCAATCCTTTCCAATCTGTTTCAGGCCAATTTGCATTGCCTTATTTGATGGATCAAAATAGTACCATTTTTGTCCCAACTTTTTCCATCCTGACTGAATTGTTCCATTACCATTGTAATAATACCATTTAGCATCTTTCTGTATCCAACCTGTAACTAAACAGCCATTCGTATTAAAATAATAAGGAACTGTGTTGATGGTTTTCCATCCCGTCACCATAGAACCATTTGTTTCATCGAAATAATACCATTTATTGCTGATCTTTTTCCAACCGACCTGCATAGAACCATTTAATGAAAAATAATACCATTTTTTATTCAACTGCTGCCATCCGGTTAGCATTGCTCCACTAGCATTACAATAGTATATACTACCTCCAAGCTTTAACCACCCTGTTTTCATAGCGCCGCTCAGTTCATCAAAGTAGTACCACTTTCCACCAGCTTTCTTCCAGCCTGTTTGCATAACTCCATAAACATCAAGATAATACCATTTCTTATTGTTCTGTAGCCAACCTGTCTTCATTGCCCCATCATTGTCAAAGAAGTAATACTTATCATCAATTAATTGCCAGTTTTTTTGCAATTGTCCATTCATGTAATAGTATGTCTTACCATTTTGTGTAACAATGCCCGTCAAATAAGGAATCACTTTCTGTTCGAGAAAAACCTCTCCGCACCTTGAACAATGACTCCCTTCTGTCAGCCCTGTTGACGTATATGTTGCAGCTACCGCAGAATCTGTAATCACTTTATGACCTAAAGAACTCGTCTTTTTTTGCGCAACGAGCGTCATATTACAAACAGAACAAATTGCACCTTCCGTCAGCCCTCCCTCAAGACATGTTGCTGAAACTGCGGGCAAGACAATCCTTGTATGATCAATAGTATTCGTTTTTTCTTGTTCTTTTATCACTTTTCCGCAAACTGAACAATACTCGCCTTCAGTAAGACCCGTTTTGGTACATGTCGCTGGAACTGCTGGTATAATAACCGACACATGATCGAGCATCTTCGTTGTTTTCTGTTCTACAATAATCTTTTGACACACAGAACAATGCTTTCCTTGAGTTAAACCCATACTTGTGCACGTTGCCTCTCTTGCGGGATCTATAACAACAGTATGTCCGAGTGCAGGTACTGTGACTTGCTCATCAAATACCTCTCCACAACTTGAACAAAACGTCTTCTTCATGGATCCCATCGTTTCGCATGAAGGCATGGTTGCATATGTTGTCACCATTACATGTTCTGTTTTGGGTATAGTATTCTGTTCTACCAATATCTTTCCGCAAACCGAGCAATGACAGCCTTCTGTAAGCCCAAAAGATGTACATGAACTTTCGACGCTTGCGTCTATTACTTTTTCATGAAAAAACTTCTCAAAATGATCATTGTAATCTGATATGGTAAAATTTTTACAGTTCACACCTTCAGGCAATACCACTTCTCTAATTTTATTGCAACCATTAAACGCTGTTTCTAAAACAGAGATGTTATAATCGCCGCTTTCACTTCCAGCAGTAAACTCAACTTCTTCAAGATTACTACAAGACACAAAAGCCGCTGATTCTATCTCCTCAACAGATAATGGTATAATCACCTTCTTTAATGATTTAACATTGAAAAAAGCATGTACGCCTATTCTTTTAACTCCGTACGATAAAATCACTTCCTCAACGGAGGAGTCAAAAAATGCCTGAGGTACAATTTCCTCTACAGATGATGGTATTTCAATCACTTTTAGAGAAGTGCAGCCAGAAAGCATAGAACCATTTAATGCTTTTATTTCAGGCAGAATCAATTCTTCCAGCGATTTACAGCCAGAAAAAGATATCGGTTGAAAAATGTTCTCAGACCCCTCAAATGAATGCATTATAATCTTCTTTATTGAAGTACACCCTTGAAAGCTTATACGACCGGTGATTACCGTTTCATCTGTCAGAACCAATTCATCAAGGGATGAACACCTTTCAAATGCTGATCCATGCAACATTTTTACAGATGAAGGTATAGTAATGTGCTTTAGTGAACTGCAACCATCAAAAGCAACTCCGATGTTTTTCAATCCATCATATAGATTTACTTCTTCAAGAGCGGTACAACTGCTAAAAGCACTGTCGGAAATAGTATCTACAGAAGATGGAATTGTGATGCTCTTTAAAGAACTGCATCTATAAAAAGAACCTGGTCCTATGGTTTTAAGACCTTCGGGGAAAACAACCGTTTCGATATCACTGTTAAATGAGAATATGTTTCCTGCTATAGATTCAACGCCTTCTAATACTTTCACTGATGTAATAACCACACCAGAATCAATTATTTTCCTTCCTATCTCATTGCCATCATCATACATCATACCTTCCCCGGTAATCTCCATTGTACCATCATCGTAAACCTTCCAGAAAACCGAATCTCCGCCTTGGCCTTCAATAATAACCGAACGTTCGGCATTCACTTTCATCAATGCACACCACAAAAAGCAACTGACCATAATCAGCCCGACCAAAAACTTCGTTAACCACTTAATCCGTATTCTTCTCGAACAACTACAGACTATCTTACTATTCATAATTTCCCCTTTCCGCTTGGTTTACGTCAAAATGTCTATTGTAAACCAAACACTTTATTCGAACCAATACTTCATAATTCATAATCCTTATATTACAGCCATAGCAAAACAAAAAGCTTTCGAATCACATATTTGCGACACGAAAGCTTTTTGTTTCATGTATAGGTGCAGCTGGCTGGCATTTTACAGGTCATTGTAGCTTTGTGTCTTCACGTTTCAGTGATTGTGCCCAATATACACTTTACTTCATAAAGATATTTATTCGAAGATAATTGATACGTGATGCTATTAATTCAAAAATCTCTTGCTCACTGTTTATCTTTGTTGCTCTGGTACCTATGGATTCAGGCATACCCCACTGCTATTGAAAGTGTATGTTTTATTTCCTATTTTCCTTGTTCCAGTTACGATGTAACCTCTGGAATCGAAATAGTACCATTTATCATCTATCTTCTGCCACTGATTCTTAGCATACCAACCTGAACAACCATACCACCATCCGACAGAATCCCTTTTCCATGATGCAACTTTCTTGTATGTCCATGTCCCGTTAGCATTAAGCCAATATCCACCGCACCACTCATTTGTTGCCATAGCGCCACTCTTTTTAAAGAAATACCACTTCCCGCCAATTGCCTTCCAACCAGTTGCCATAGCACCACTAGTTTCAAAATAATACCATGTTCCACTGATTGATTTCCAGCCGATTATCATTGCGCCAGTATTATCAAAGAAGTACCATTTGCCGCCACTGGATTTCCACCCGGTCACTTTTGTACCATTCATGTAATAATACCATTTTCCACTTTCCTTTAACCAGCCATTTCGAACCAGCTTTGGAATAATCTCTTGTTTTTTGATCACTTTTCCACACACCGAACAATGACTACCTTCTGTAAGGCCCGATAATGTATACGTCGGTTGAATAGCCTTGTCAATCACTATACTATGATTAGCCAAATCAATTTCTTCCGTTTTGGTTTCTTTGCACTTCTTACACGTGTATTTTTTCATTCCATTTTGGGTACATGTTGATTCCTCAATTATCACTCCATCATTCCATTCATGATCAACACATGGCTCAGTCAGGAAATACGCCCCCGGATCCACCTGCATAAGTACAGATTTATCATTGTTCGCATACTGATAACAATATGTATTGTTGTCAATCATCACTGCAGTAAAACTTGCCGAGGAAACTGCTATCAGCTTAATGCTCTTACACATATCAAT
Source organism: Eubacterium sp. (assembly GCA_017634475.1). Taxonomy (GTDB): domain Bacteria; phylum Bacillota; class Clostridia; order Lachnospirales; family Lachnospiraceae; genus Eubacterium_Q. Next base: position 25,319 of record JAGBNH010000056.1, on the reverse strand, counting down.
AGAAATATCCGTATTCCCATAACAGAAAAGCTTATTTAACGCATTTCCAACAATCAGCAATTCCAATTTGTTATTACTACAGTTAGCAGAATACAAGTATCCATACGAACTTAAATCAAGTCTTTCGATTTGATTGCTACTACAGTTCAAATCGTTAAGATATGTATTCAGTGTAATGGTTTTTATTTGGTTAGATGAACAATCCAGCGTTCTTAATGCAGTATACCCGCTTACATCAAGTTCTTCCAACATATTCCCCCCACACAGCAAGGTTACAATTGAACTTGAACCTTCAATCAAATTCACCTGGTTCCCATAACAATACAACGTTTCGAGTTTTGTACAATCGCTTACTTTTATTTCAGTCAAATTATTATATGAACAATCCAATGCTAAAAGCTCTGAGCAACCACTCACATCAATACTATTCAACTGGTTCGCTGCAATTAACAAAGTACGTAAAGCCACACAATCCAAAAGATTCAATTCTGTAAGCTTATTACCTGTACAGATAAAACAGTCCAGAGCAACGCATCCACTTAAATTCACAGACTCAATCATTCCACTCTTATATCCATAAATAGCTGGTCCAGAATAAGGCGAATATAATTTATTCTCTAAATAGCTTGCGCTTGGATTACCATGTCCCAAAATTAACAAGTATAAATTGATACAATCACTAAAATCCACAGATTTTATATTCCCACCCAAACTCACTGATTTTAGTTTCTCATGGCCTGAAAAATCCAAACATCCTCCGTCCTCATTTTCAATAATCAAATCTATGCTCTCTAAATTGGAACATCCATCAAATGAGAATTCCTGAAGTCCAGTCATAACACGTATTGTTTTTAGCGAAGAGCATCCACTGACATTAACAGATTTTAAAGTATCAAACCGATAATCAATATCAAAGTACTTATTAACTTGAGAATCTTCCATCCATGATAAATCAGGTGCTCTGCTTCCATTCTGAAGATTTGTCCATCTTAGTTCTTCAATATATATACAATCACTCATGTTCAAATCTACCAATGGATTATAGTCAAACGAAATCCAAACAAGCGAGGAACATCCACTTATATCCAGCCTCTCAATTTTACATTTTCTACAGTTTAATGTTTCCAATGTCTCAATTCCGCTAACGATTAGTTCTTCGATTGGATTTCCCTCACAATACAATTCTTTCAGCGATGTAAAATACTCAATTCCAGATAGATCACTAATATTCATTTCACTTACATTAATCGTTGTCGTTGCATCTATTTCATCCACGCTCAGTTCATTTCCACCATTAGTGTTTATCTTACTCGAAACATAATCTCTAAACACAGGATCAGGGAAAGTATTCTCATTAATTTCTATAACTGTTTCCTCCGCATGAGTATCCATAGAGATATTTAAAATCAACAATCCAAATATCATTATTATTAAAGCGCTAAGTTTATACCTATTCTTCATTCGCCTCTCCTCCTTCAAAACTGTTTATCCGCTCCCATCATAATAGTAACCGATAATCGATCAACTTATGTTTCTTCGAATACTTGTCTTCTTACCTACTATTTAATTGATTCAACTTCTTATTCGTATTATGCCTTTGTACAGCACTAACAATATTTGCTATATTTTGATCTCTTCTTGTTTTCTCCATAATATCATTTTGTTCTGCAGTTAGCTCTGCCTGTTGATATGCCAACTCATTTGCTGCTCTCTGCGCCTCCAACTTTTGAAGCTCTAATTGTTGCTGTATATATCTTTCATAATCATCGATTGCTTCTTTCAAAGAATATTGGCTCGTATTAAGAATTGTATATATATACTCCAGAGCCTGGATATTATGATATTTTTGAGGAATAATCCGTGTCTCAGAATAATGTTGTTCAAGCTTCGCAACACTTTCATCATAACTCATACGAACCATATGCAACCGATCTTGATAATCAGATTCCCATAAAGCTTTTTGAGAATTGTACTCAGGAACGATCACTGAATTATAATATGCCATCTGTTCTTTCCATTCATAATCAGCGTACTGAAGTTGCATTTGAAATTGATTATCTATGTTAGCACATGCAGCCTGGTATTCTGCCGAATTCCGAGTTCGTTCTATCACACTACTTTTCTTCACATTATAAAAAATCGGATATCCGATCCACCATATCATAAGAAGAACAGCAAAAACCGAATACAACTTCGATATAGCAATGATCAACCCAAATACCGCTGTTACTCCAAGCCATAAACCAAAGCTAAATTTCATCCCATGTTCAATTGGAGGATTTTCCATCCGCTGTACCATCCGTTTTACTGGCGGCGGTTGAATATCTGGATACTTTTCTCCAAGTGTTTCGTCGTAGTTTCTTTTATTTATGTCCATTTCATTTTCAAGTTGTAAAGCCTTATTTACAACTACCAAAGCTTCATTATTTTCCACCATCCATCTATTTCCTCCTTATCACCCACACAAATACCCTTTAATTTACTTTCATTTCCCCATAAAACACAAAAAGCCTCCGATTCACAGATTTCCTGCGAAACGAACGCTTCTCAATTTCAAGTACAACTGCAGCTGGCTGCCATTTTACAGGCCCTTGTAGCTTTGCGTCGCAAGATTTCCCTTGTTTTGCCTATTATTTGTTTTATTATAACCTGTTTCAGGTTAAGAATCAATACCCTGTTTCAGGTTATGATACGATACTTGTGTTGTTTTGATGAACAAAAGTGGAGGATGAAACCACATGAAATATACCCGACTACGAGACCTTCGAGAGGACGCCGACTTAAATCAGACGGAATTCGCCAGAATCCTCAGTATGTCCCAGACCGGCTACTCAAAATATGAAACCGGCGAGAATGACATCCCTACCGCCGTATTGATCAAAGCCGCAGATTACTACCACACAAGCGTTGACTATATCCTTGGAAGAACCGACGAGAAGAAACCATATCCGCCACCATCAAAATAAGAGTAGCCTCACCGAACGAGTGGTGTGACTACTCTTTTATATTTACAATTACACTTCCCCTCACTCCACTCTTACCAACTCCATATTGGTTTTGTAATAGCTCGCCCTGGCCACCTTGCTCCTCAGCAGGTACTCATGCTTTTCAAGGTTCTCCAGCACTTTCTTTCGGAAGTAGGTGGAATCGCTGATCCCAAGATATTCTGCGATCTCCGCTGCCTTATGTGCCTGACCATAACAGAAAGCAAGCACCTTTTCATCATGCTCTGTTCCGTCCGGAACCGGAACGAAAGATATTTCCGGCGCACGATCATCCTCTACGCCCTCTGCGTAAGTGAGGTCCGGAAGCACTAGCGTAAAATGATCCGAGGCCGAGCAGATATACGGTTTGTGCAGCTCATCAGCATCTGCATACTCCTCCATGATCTTTTCAAAGCCTGTTCCTGCAGCCTCCATCACATTACAAGCCACCAGAACATTCGAAATCAGTTCATTCCTCCTCTTTGAGATCACCCCGGACAGATCATAGGTCTTCCCGAATTTCTCCCCCCGGTAAAAACCGCCCGGCGAAGAGATTTCCAACCGATCCCGGAACATATCCACCTGTATCTCCGTCCCATCCAGATAATAATCCCGATGCGCTACAGCATTGATCACGCCCTCAAAAAGCGCACGCTGCGGATAAGCGTCAATATTGATCCGTTTATCTCCAAGCTTTATCATGGAATGATTCATTCTTTGATTCACGAATTCCATGATGTATTCAATCGTATCCGGTATATTCCCGTTAAATCGGTTGATTGTTACGATCCGCTCGCTTCCCTTATGGAATCCGGAGAACACCGAGCACTGAACGCCTGTCTTCCGCCCATCATAATCATCCCGGAACAAAACCGCTCCGTTCAGAAGATATCCCTTTTCATCCATAAATCCCATAGAACGAAGCGCTTTCTCCTTCAGTTCCTTTCCTTTGTTCTTCTCATCCTGATGCGCACGGAAAAATGCCTGCAGCCCGGTGAATTTTCCGGGATCATACGTTTCATCCGACACAAGGAGATCAAACTGTGTGTTTTTACTTCGGACGCTCATTTCAATGATCTCTTCGTAGGTCGCTCCGTTGGTAAAGCCATCCCTTCGCATGTAAATGGACGGCGTATTGTTGTATTTCAGGATTACCGGTTTGACCACCGATTCCATCACCTGCACCCGAAGAACAAAACGCTCACTGTTCCTTACCCTGTAGGGCAGAAAGGAAATGTTGATCTGCGGTCTCGGGGTAATATGCTCATTCACCTGATTATTGAAATAATTTCGCTCATTATCCGCTTCCGTCCGGTCAAATCCGATCAGCTTATTCGTTTTATCTTCAACGCCGATATACAGATCACCACCGGATGCATTTGCAAATCCTGCAACCGTCTTCAGCCACCCTTCGTTATCGTTCCGGTTCAAAATGCGTTTACACTCCGATGTCAGGCCTTCAAGCTGCACTTTTCCTATGATTTCTTCCAGATACACGGCGTTATCCTCCCCTTCTTTGAAGTACTTCAATTTTACTTCAATACTACTTCAAAGTCAACTTCAATATTGCTTCAATAACTACTTCAAAGTCACTTCAAACAAACTTCAATAACTTCAAACTCAAAGACTCCAGTAAAGATTGCACCCCGCCCGCAAATGTGGTACATTTTTTCTTGTTAGCAGGATGCCTTCCGGTATCCTGTTTGGTGTGTCAAAAACTATCTTCGGAGTCATGTAAATGAAAGCAATTCATAAAATCCAAAACTACTTCGCCTCCGCCGATCACTACAAGCGGCGGTACTTCATGGCCTATTCCATCCTCTTCCTGATCATCACCGTGCTGTTGTACGGCTGGATGCTTGCCTACGGCAAATCCCTGATCTGGTTCAACGACAGCTACGCCCAGCATTACACCTCCTATGTGTACTGGGGCAAATACCTGCGGGCGTTCGTCAAGGGGATCTTCACCGGACAGGGCGTAAATCTCACTGAATGGGACTTCGCTCTCGGCGAGGGAAATGATATTCTGCAGACCATGCAGTTCTATGTAGCGGGAGATCCCTTCTGCTATCTTACTGCCCTCTGCCCCGCCAGCCTGATGCATCATTTCTATGCTCTGTTGGTGCTGCTCAGGGTGTTCCTGGCGGGCATTACCTTCTCGGCGATGTGCTTCTACATTTCCCCGAAGAGCGGACGCTATGCTACGCTGGCCGGGTCCCTGACCTACGCCTTCTGCATGTGGAACATCGTAAATATCACACGGCATCCCTTCTTCATCAACCCGCTGATCTTCTTCCCGCTGATCATCCTCGGCGTGGAACGGATCCTCCGGGAGCAGAAGATCAAAACCTTTATCCTGGCCGTGTTCCTCTCGGCGCTGGGGAACTTTTACTTCTTCTACCAGATCGTCCTGCTCACCGTGATCTACGTGGCAGTCCGGCTGATCTTCTTCTATAGAAAAGAAGTAAAGAAAATGCTCCTCACACTGCTCAGGATCGCGATCTACTCCGTCATCGGCACCATGATGGCCGGCGCCATCATCCTGCCCACACTGTTTGCTTTCCTTTCCGATGCCCGGATGGACATCGGACTGTCCATGAAATGGATGTACAACCTGACCTATTACAACGGTCTTCTCGGCTATGTCTTCGGTACCAACTGGGACTACTGGCTCTGCCTCAGTCTTGCGGCACCCACCATCGTAGCCATGCTCTACATCCTCACCGAGAAAAAACGCGGGATGTTAAAATGCCTGCTGGCCATCTGCGCCGTACTGATGATGGTCCCCGCCTTCGGCCAGATCTTCAACGGCATGTCCTATGTCTCCAACCGCTGGAGCTGGGCGGTGAGCCTGCTGGTATCCTTTATCCTGACCTATGTCTGGAAGGACCTGCTCTATATGCGGCGGAAATCCTACCAGATCATTGCCCTGATCTTAGGGGTCTGCATGGTGCTGATGGTGCTCTTTGAGTACTCCCGCACCAAGTCCGCCCTTGCAAATCTGGGCTTCACCTGCATCATCCTGCTGATCCTGTCCTTCTCCCGCACGGAAGACGAGAAGAAAGACTTTACGGCATTCCGAAAGAAATCTGCTCTTCTCCTGGCAGCATCCCTGATCAGCGTGTGTGCAGCCCGGTTCTTCCTTCTCTCCCCTCGTGAAGAAGGACCCTTCACCACCCTGAAGGATAACGGCGAATTTAACGGCGGCCTTCACCTCTCCGAGATCGCAAGGAGCCAGGCCAAGGAGGACGGCGTCACCGGAGTCTACCGCTTCGTGGAGCAGGGGACCTCACGGAAATGGAACGAGCACACCCTTTATGAGGTTTCCTCCCCCGGCTATTACTGGTCCATTTCCAACCCCGCCACATCCGAATTCCTGAAGGAAATGGAAATGGCCGACGCCTCGGACCAGCAGCACTGGGGCACCGATAACAAAACCTTCATCATGGCGGAAGGCGGCGTGAAATATTTCGCCATCAACAAATCCAACGCCTTCCCCATTCCCTGCGGCCTTACTCCCGTAGAAGGTAAGCTGGCGGAAACACTGGATAAAAAAGGCTACACCCTGTACCGGAATGACAATGCGCTGCCCTTCGGGTATTTCACATCCAATATCATTTCCGACACGACATGGAGCGGACTGAACTCCATGCAGAAGCAGGAAGCTATGCTGCAGGGCGTGTATGCCAGGGACTATTCGGGCGATGCAGCATCTGCCCTTTCCCTGAATTCACAGAAACTGCCCAGCACGGTGAAGTTCAACTCCAAGGATGTCTCCCTGGATGGAAATGCCTTCGTGGTCACCGCCGCGAATTCTTCCATCACTCTGGAGTTTGAGGGCGTACCCAACAGCGAAACATATTTCAACATAAAGAACCTGAACTACGTCCCCTCCTCAACCTATCAGCTTTACAACGGGGACAGCGAAATGGACCCGCAGAACCTGTATAACCCGGAGGATTTCACCAGCCTGTCCGCCAATGATCGTTATAACCTGAGACATTCGGACACCTTCTTCTCCTACCCCGGTCAGGTGAAGCTCAGCTTCACTACCTCAGAGAAGAGCTCCACCAACTTCATGTATTCCACGGAAGAGTTTTCCTTCTACAACAACCGGCACGACTTCTCCATCAATCTGGGTTATTCGGAGAATGCCGTAACCTCCGTGAAGCTTACCTTCAGCACCATCGGTAAGTATTCCTTCGATGATTACAGCATCGGCGTTCTTCCCATGGATCAGGTAAAGGAGCAGGCAGAGAAGCTCAGCTCCGTTTCCCTGCAGAACGAAAATGCTTCCGGCGATCTGGTCACCGGGACCATCACCGCACCGGAGCATGGTATGCTCCTTCTCACCGTTCCTTACGCCAAGGGCTGGAAAGCCTATGTGGACGGCAAGGAAACGACGCTGTACCAGGCCAACATCAAATACTCCGCAGTGGAACTTGAGGCCGGCGAGCATGCGATCAAGCTGGAATACAAGACTCCCTTCCTTCGGGAAGGGATGATCTGCTCTGTTGTCGGTATCGTTTCTTTCGTGGTGATCACCATCGTGACGAGGCGGAAACGGAAGATGCAGAATAAAGAAGAGAAATAATCAAATCATAAGAAAAAAACGCTTAGGCCGTGAGGTCTAAGCGTTTTTTAATATTATGATGCTGGGGTCAAAAGGTATTTTGACCCTATCATCATATTATTCAAGACACATGATCACTGCATCCTCCACAGGATCGCGGTAATATGCCTTTCTCCGGTCAATCTCTTTGAAGCCTTCTGCTGCATAGAGTCCGATGGCCGGTACATTTCCGGCACGGACCTCCAGGAAGATCTTCTTATGAGGAACAGCACTGTCCTCTGCCGATGATCCGCTGCCCTGAGGAGCTGCTTCCCTCGTCTCTTCCTTCATTGCTTCCTTCGTCTTCTCCGGGCTCGCGTATCCGCATCTTCGTTCCATTTCGGCCATCAGAAGCTTTGCCAGCCCACGTCTTCGATACTCCGGAAGAACTGCGATCCGGTGAAGCTCCGCTTCATCGGAGGGATCGGCAAAGATCAGATACCCTGCGGTGATCTCTGCTTCTTCCCCCACCACAAAGGAATCCGCCACATCCTCTTCCGAAACCAGCGGACGGACATTTCCATCCCCGGAGATCAGAAGAATATGGTTATAGGGATATTTCACGCTGTCCGCCAGAGAATCCTTCGACCAGGCATCGGAAAACATTTCCTGCTCCATTTCCGCAACCGTTTCCAGATCCTGAGCCTGCCTTGCCCTGGCTGCAGCCTCATGCTCCCGCTCTGCCTGAGATTTTCTGAGGTAGATGGGCTTCATGTCATCAGCGGAGATCATCCGTCCTTCTGCCGCATAATATTCCCCGAGAGCCGCAACTGACGAAGCCCGCTGCAGGGCGCTCTGGGCCGGTGCAAAGGCGAAGGGCACAGTACATTTCTCTTCGATGGTCTTACGGAATACAGGCACACCATCCCCGAGGAAGGTCACGGGTTCACCCAGCTGTGCCAGCCGGTCGAGAAGCTCCTCTATGGCCATGGCATCCTGATCTTGGACAATGGCCACAGGATCCTTCGCTTCGCTCAGGATGACAGACTCACCGTTTTTTTCACCGATGCGATTACCAACCCGATAGATTCCCGTATACACCTGCCCTCTCCGGGCATCCATAATGGGAACCACCAGCCCGGCAGTACCGCAGAGGTTATAGGCCAGCCCTTCGCAGGTCGGGATCGGGATCACCGGTTTCTCCAGCGCAAGTCCCAGTCCCTTTACCGTAGCCGCTCCGATCCGCAGGCCGGTAAAGCTTCCGGGGCCCGCTGCGATGGCGATGCCGTCGATCTCCGCAAGGTCGATCTCAGCATCCCGCACGATCTGATCCAGCATGGGAAGCAAGGTCTGTGAATGTGTTTTCTTGTGATTCATGGTATACTCCGCGATCAGCACGCCGTCAGCCACGTAGGCCACGGACGCCGTCATTCCGGAGCTGTCCATCCCCAGTATTTTCATGTCACACTATCCTTTGCAAAGTGAGTAAACGCGTAAGCTGTGCATTTCGAAACGCAATCCGTCCTTAGAACTTTACGGTCTCCGGAGCAGCAGTGAAGGAGCTGAAGGTAGCCACTGCGTCCTCGAAATAGAACACTGCCGTATTTCCGTCATCGGGATCATACATGGCCTTCAGATCCGGATAAGCCTCCAGCATGGATACCCGCGCATCACGGTTGTCATCCAGAATGAGTTTTCCGGCAACCCGCAGCCAGGTTCCGTTCATAAATGCGCAGACCTCAGCCTTGGGATTGGCCAGCAGCTGCTTTGCCACATCCTTGGATAAGCCAGTCTGGATGTAAAGCCTTCCGCCAAACATGTGGATCGTTCCAAAGGGCCGTACCCTGGGCTGATCTCCGTCAACGGTGGCAAGGTAATAGGTTCCTGCATCCTTCAAAAATCGCAATACTCTTTCCATCTTGCTCTCCTTTCTTTCTCCCGGATCCATACGTATAGACCCCTGTACTACCCCTCGGTCATTATGATCCGACGGTAATCAAAACCCTTCTCCGGGTTTTTCTCGATGGTTACCCGCACAGCATCCTCAGGAATGATCCCCTCGATCAGCGTGAACCATTCGATCAGAGATACGCCATCCGGCCGGCCCACCAGATCATAGAAACCGATCTCTTCCATTTCGTCCTCCGAACCGATCCGGTATACATCGAAATGAAACAGCCCGAGCCGTCCCTGGTGGTATTCCTTCAGTATGGTAAATGTGGGGCTCGCCATAGGTTCGGTGATGCCAAGGCCTGCTCCGAAGCCCTGGGCAAATACGGTCTTCCCTACGCCCAGATCTCCGTCCAGGCAGTATACCTCACCGCCCTTTGCTTTCTCCGCCAGTCCCTTCGCATATTCGAAGGTTTCCTTCGCACTGAAGGTTTCAATTACTGTTTGCTTCTTTTCTGCCATGTTGTCTTATCCGTTTGTTTCCGTTTATTTCTGTTTGTTTCCGCTTTCTATATAACAGGCTCCTTTTTCCGGTCAATCCACCGCGCTCTGTCGGTATTTCTTCAGGTTGCCTGAAAGAATGGGATAATGGGGCTGCGTGTACTGGACCAGCCGTGAAAGGATGATCTCCTTGTCCCCTCCCAGCTCGGATACAGGCCAGACAAATGCATTGATCTTGCTGGTATAGATTGCCACCATCTTCCGGGTCATTTTGATCTTGTAGATCAGCTCCCAGCCAACCTCAAGATACTCCTCCCCCTGATGCACGGTGAGCATTTCCGGAAGGAGGGTGTACTCGATGGGCTGCTGGTAGGAAGGACTGGTCTCCAGCTGTTTCTTCGCCCGGGAAAGCAGTGTGATGGGATTCACCACCAGACAGAACAGGGCGATGATGACATATGCTGCCAGACCTGTGATGTCTGTCTCTTCCCGGAAGAATACCTCCCGCACGGCCATGACTACGCCGCCAATTCCCAGAAGGATACTGAAGATCCCGCCGAACCGGCTGTAGTAGGAGGTGAAGAGGAAGGACGTCAGTGCCTCCTTCGTCATATTGATTTTGAATATTTTTTCCTGAACCATATTTTTTATGCTGTTTCAACGATGAGATCCTTCGCGTTGCTCAGGATGACAGACCGTTGATTTTCCATTCTCTCGTTTTTCGCTGTTTCAACGATGAGATCCTTCGCGTTGCTCAGGATGACAGACCGTCGATTTTCTTTCCCTGTTATCTCGTTTTTCGCTGTTTCAACGATAAGATCCTTCGCGTTGCTCAGGATGACAGACCGTCGATTTTCCATTCTCTGTTTTCTCGTTTTTCGTTTTACACGTTCAGTGTGATCTGCTTTCCGGTTGGTGACAGCTGGTGATAGCGCACCCCCGTCCGGTCAAACATCCGTCTGGAGGCGATGGTGGACTCGGAATCGCTGTATTTATCCTCGCGGTAGATCACTTCGGTGATCCCGCTCTGGATGATGGCCTTTGCGCATTCATTACAGGGGAACAGGGTCACATAGAGCTTTGCTCCCTTCATGCTGCCGGTGCCACGATAATTCAGGATCGCGTTCAGCTCCGCATGACAGACAAACATGTACTTGGAGTCCAGCGCTGAGCCGTCCCGTCCCCAGGGCATATCATCATCCTCGCAGCCCTGCGGCATACCGTTATATCCCACGGACAGGATCCGGTTATCCTCACCTACAATGCATGCACCCACCTGGGTATTCGGATCCTTTGAGCGTTCTGCCGAAAGCAGCGCTATGCCCATAAAATACTGATCCCAGCTGATATAATCTGAACGTTTACTATCATTTCCCATTCCGGCTCTCCTCCGATCCCCAATGATCCTTTGCAACTGCCGCTAAGGGCCCATCCCGTCTCATGCTACCACATATGGGATACCGTGGTCAAAATATTTTTCCGGCATTTCCCATAGCCGGATGATCAAACCCGGGAACAAAGAAAAACGGACGGATTTACCCTCCGTCCATTTTCCCTGCATATCAAAACATTTTCACTTGTAAGTGCCGATGCCTTGCGTACTAATATATCTTCACTTGTAAGTGCCGACGCCTTGCGTACCAATATATCTTCACTTGTAACTACCCATGGACGCGTTACGATCCATTTCTTTCAAACGGCAGTTAACAATTAGTTATTTCCAAGATCAAACTTGTCATGGATCGCATTCATTGCACGCTCGGTGTTCTTCTCGTTGATCAGAACGGTTACGCGGATCTCGGAAGTAGAGATCATGCGGATATTGATGTTGGCATCATACAGTGCTTCGAACATCTTAGCTGCAACGCCTGCGTTGGTCTGCATTCCGGCACCAACGATGGACACCTTGGAAACTCCCTTATCCACGTCGATGGACTGGAATTCCATATTATCGGTGATGATCCGGCCTGCCTCATCCGCATCTGCGGTATTGCAAGTGAAGGAAATGTCCTTCGTTCCCTGACGTCCTACGGACTGCAGGATCATGTCGATATTGATATTTGCCTTTGCCAGTGCATTGAACAGCTTAAATGCAACACCCGGCTCATCCTTCAGACCTACAACGGCTACTCTTGCAGCGTCTGTATCACATGCTACGCCGCTTACGATCATCTTCTCCATATGCTTACCCTCCTTAACTACGGTTCCTTCATTTGTATTCAGACTGCTGCGTACTACCAGCTGCACACCATACTTCTTAGCCAGCTCAACAGAGCGGTTGTGAAGCACGCCGGCGCCAAGCGTAGCCAGCTCCAACATTTCATCATAGGTCACCTGATCCAGCTTGCGTGCCGTCTTAACGATACGCGGATCAGCGGTATATACGCCATCTACATCGGTGTAGATCTCACATTTATCTGCATGCAGTGCTGCAGCCAGCGCTACGGCTGTGGTATCTGAACCTCCGCGTCCCAGGGTGGTATAGTCATCAAACTTGTTCACTCCCTGGAAACCGGTGATGATCACGATCTTATGCTGCTCCAGCTCATTGCGGACACGCTCACAGTCAATACGCTTAAGACGTGCATTTCCGTATACGGATGTGGTGTGCATTGCCACCTGGAAGGCATTCAGTGAAATGGACGGAACACCCAGATTGGCCATAGCCATGGACATAAGCGCTACGGACATCTGCTCACCGATGGTAAACAGCATATCCATCTCGCGCTTCGGCGGATTCGGATTGATATCCTTTGCCATAGCGATCAGCTCATCCGTGTACTTTCCCATAGCGGAAAGAACAACGACTACATCATTTCCTTTTTTGTATTCTTCGATACAACGGTTTGCAACATTGTAGATCCTCTCCTTATTGGCAACCGAGGTACCGCCGAATTTCTTAACTACCAGCATGGTGCTTGTATTCCTCCTTGTATTTCTGATGTCATGCAAAGGCGTAGTCCTAAGAATGACAGATTAACCTTGATTACCAGTCCAGACGGAACTTGCGGATCAGCTCTACGCCGGTCTTCTCAACCGCCTCGCAGAGTTCCTTCTCCGGCATGGCCTTCGTAACAAATGCAGCCTCTCCGGTGACTCCCCGGGGTGCGGTAAGACGTCCCGCTCCACCGAGTGCGCCGGCAAATGCAGAGAGCTTCTCTGCATTTTCAGCAGAACCGTCTGCCTTCACACGAACCAGGAAACGGAAGGGATATTCCTTAGCATCTCCCAACTGTACCGGACTCGGATCCCAGAGAACTTCTCTGTGGGTTCCCAGTCTTCTTACACAATCCTGGATATCGGATACCACAGCGCTGGCCGTCGCAAGCTTTCCTGCGCCCTGGCCGTAGAACATTACATTTTCCAGCATATCCCCGTGCAGCTTGATGGCATTATATACGCCGTTGACTGCATAGAGCGGATCGTTGCTGGGAACCAGGAACGGAGCCACCATGGCGTAGATCCGGTGATCCTTCTTCCGCGCCGTTCCCAGCAGCTTGATGGACGCCTCCAGGGAATGGGCATAGGCAAAATCCACTCCGGTGATTTCCGTGATCCCCTCCATTGGGATGTCTGCGAAATTCACCTGGCGCTCATAGATCAGGGAAGCCAGGATGGCGATCTTACGACCGGCATCATGTCCTTCCACGTCTGCCTCCGGATTCCGCTCCGCATAACCCAGAGCCTGGGCTTCTGCCAGCACATCCTCATAGGCTGCGCCCTCCTGATCCATCTTGGTCAGGATAAAGTTCGTGGTACCGTTCATGATACCGGATATCTCATCAAAATGATCAGCAGTAAGGCTTTCGATCATGGGACGGATCACAGGGATACCGCCGCCTACGGATGCCTCGAAGAAGAAGTTGGCATTGTTCTTCTTTGCGATCTGCAGGAGCTCCGCACCCTTCGCCTCCACAAGCACCTTGTTGGAGGTGCAGAAGCTGATGCCCTTTTCCAGCGCCTTCTTCGCAAAGGTAAATGCCGGTTCCAGACCACCCATGGCCTCAGCGATCACGCGGATCTCCGGGTCATTGACGATGGTGTCATAGTCATGAACCAGTACCTTCTCCACCGGATCTCCCGGGAATTCCCGAAGGTCCAGGACATATTTCAGTTTGATCTCTTCACCGGCGCGTCTGCTTACATGGGAGTTATTCTTCGTCAGAATCTCCACGATACCGCTTCCCACCGTTCCGTAGCCGAGTACTGCTACATTTACCATAGGGGTACCTCGTCTTTCTGTCATTACATTTCTTTTTTGATCTTTCTCTTCGCTTACCGCGAACAGGGATCAGGCTTCTTCATTTCCCTTGATGGCCATATCCCTGAGATAAGCGTTGATAAAGGGATCGATGCCTCCGTCCAGCACCCGCTGGGCGTCACCCACCTCACAGTTGGTACGGTGATCCTTCACCAGAGTGTAGGGCTGAAGCACATAGGAGCGGATCTGGCTGCCGAAGCCGTTGTCCGTTACCTCCCCACGTATTCCGGAAAGCTTCTCCATATTCTTCTGCTTCTCCAGCAGATAGAGCTTGGCCTTCAGCATCTTCATGGCCTTGTCCCGGTTCTGGAACTGGGACCGTTCATTCTGGCAGGCCACGATGATCCCCGTAGGGATATGGGTGAGGCGCACTGCCGATGAGGTCTTGTTGATATGCTGTCCGCCGGCCCCGCTGGACCTGTAGGTGTCCATTTTGATATCCGCATCATCGATCTCGATCTCGATGTTGTCATCCAGTTCCGGCATAACATCCAACGAAACGAAGGAAGTCTGCCGCTTGCCCACCGCATTGAAGGGGGAAATGCGCACCAGACGGTGAACGCCCTTCTCCGACTTCAGATATCCGTAGGCATGATAACCATTGATCTGGAAGGTCACGGATTTGATCCCGGCTTCATCGCCGTCCTGATAATCCAGCACTTCCACATCGAATTTGTGCTTATCTGCCCAACGGGTGTACATCCGGTAGAGCATCTGTGCCCAGTCACAGGATTCCGTTCCGCCGGAACCGGCGTGAATGGTAAGCACAGCGTTGTTCGTATCGAATTCCCCGGAAAGGAGGGTCGCGATACGGAATTCATCGAAGGTTTCCGAGAACTCCGTAAGCATCTGGCCGGCTTCTTCCACCAGCTCATCATCGTTCGCTTCTTCCGCCATTTCCAGCATTGCCTCGATATCTTCGTATGCGGATCTCAGCTTTTCGAAGTCCTGAATGGTGTCCTTCAGGTTCTTCATCTCCTTCATGACCTTGCCGCTGCCCTGGATATCCTCCCAGAAGCCCGGTTCTTCCGTCATTTTCGTGAGTTCAGCGATCCGCGCTTCCTTGCCTTCGATATCCAGCGAAAGTCGCACTTCCTCCAGAGGTTTCTCATATTCAGATAGTTTGAATTTATATTCGTCGATCGCTAACATATTTTATCCTTATTAGGGGCTATGATCTTAACATCTAACGCCTTCCCTGCCCGTACTCGCTGCCGCGAGCACGGCACCGGAAGGCTATGATCTGCCACAGCACTGCTTGTACTTCTTCCCTGATCCACATGGACAGGGATCATTCGGCATGATCTTCTTTCCTTTTCTTCGAACCGGCTCTTTCTTCCTGGTCTCGTCACGGTTGGTTCCGGTAACCTTGGCAACCTCTTCACGCCTGGTCATCTGCTGAAGTGCTCTGGCCTGCTTCTGCCTGCTCTGTGCATCTTCCTCGTCGGCAGGACCTTCGGTGCTGTTTTCCTCATGGATCTCCTCTGGAGATACATCCTTCAGCTTCTCATCCGGCTCGGATACGGATCCGTCCGGTCCGTTGTTCGTACGGGGAACTCTGCGCATTCCTCCCGGACCCGGCTGCTGCTGTTCCGGCGGTCTTATGGTGATGTGCATGATGAAGCGGGCTGTATCGTCACGGATCGAATCCATCATGGCATTGAACATATCATAACCGGCCAGCTTATATTCAACTACCGGATCACGTCCACCCATGGACTGAAGACCGATACCCTGACGGAGCTGAGCCATATCATCGATGTTGTCCATCCACTTCTGGTCTACCATCTTCAGCAGGATCACACGCTCGATCTCACGCATATCTCCGCCGGCCTCGGTGATCTCCTTCTCCTTGGCGTCATAGAGCTCTGCCGCTTCCTTCTGCAGACGCTCCTTCAGAACCTCAGGATTTCCCTTCTTCTCCTCATCGGTGAGCTCCACCTTCTTCAGAGGAACGATGGGAAGCAGGATATCATTCAGCTCCTGAATATCCCAGTTGGATGCATCTGTTTCCGTAGAAGCCACACGATCCACATAGCGGGCGATGGTATCCTGCACCATACCGAACACGGTATCGCGCATGTTCTCGCCATCCAGAACCTTACGGCGCTCTGCGTAGATCACTTCTCTCTGCTCGTTATTTACCTGATCGTACTCCAGCAAGCTCTTACGAATGGCAAAGTTGTTGGACTCGATCTTCTTCTGTGCCTTCTCAACAAATCGTGTGATGGTCTTATGCTGGATCTCCTCTCCCTCGGGGATACGAAGCGCATCATAAACCTTCATTACACGCTCGGAACCGAAGAGACGCATCAGATCGTCCTCCAGAGACAGGTAGAACTTGGAATGACCCGGATCTCCCTGACGACCGGAACGACCACGGAGCTGATTATCGATACGTCGTGACTCATGCCGCTCGGTACCTATAACCTTCAGACCACCCAGTTCGGTCACGCCATCGCCCAGCTTGATATCGGTACCACGACCGGCCATGTTGGTGGCGATGGTAACATGCCCCTTCTGACCTGCATCTGCGATGATCTCAGCCTCAAGCTCATGGAACTTCGCATTCAGCACCTTGTGGGGGATACCGCGCTTGGTGAGAAGTGCGCTGATCTCTTCGGAGGAATCGATATTTACGGTACCAACCAGAACCGGCTGACCCTTCTCATGAGTGCGGACAACATCCTCGATGATGGCGTTCAGCTTCTCCTTCTTGGTCTTGAAGATGGCGTCATCCTCATCGATACGCTTGATGGGTTTATTTGTGGGGATAACCACAACGTCCATGCTGTAGATCTCACGGAACTCTTCTTCCTCGGTCTGTGCGGTACCGGTCATACCGGATTTCTTTGCATACTTATTAAAGAAGTTCTGGAAGGTAATGGTTGCCAGCGTCTTGGACTCGCGCTTAACCTTAACCTGCTCCTTCGCCTCGATGGCCTGATGAAGGCCGTCGTTGAACCGACGACCGGGCATGATACGACCGGTAAACTCATCAACGATCAGAACCTCATCATCCTTAACCACATAATCCTGATCTCTGTGCATGATGGCATGAGCCTTCAGTGCCTGCAGGATGGTGTGCTGGATCTCAATATTTTCCGAATCCGCAAGGTTTTCAATATGGAAGAACTGCTCCACTTCCTTTACACCCTGCTCGGTAAGGACAACGTACTTATCCTTCTCATTTACCAGGTAATCACCGTCTTCCTTAACGGCATTTCCCATGATGGCATCCATCTTGCTGATCTCGGTGGATGCGGTACCGCGCTTCATGCGGCGTGCGATATAGTCGCACATTTTATAAATATCCGTGGACTTTCCGCTCTGTCCGGAAATGATCAGCGGCGTACGTGCCTCGTCGATCAGCACGGAGTCCACCTCATCGATGATGGCATAGTGAAGATCACGCTGAACCAGTCTTTCCTTATAAATGACCATGTTGTCACGCAGATAATCGAAGCCCAGCTCGTTATTGGTAATGTAGGTAATGTCACAATTATACGCATCACGACGCTTATCGTTGTCGAAATCATTCAGGATCACGCCAACGGTAAGGCCCAGCCAGCGATGTACTGCACCCATCCACTCCGCATCACGGTTAGCCAGGTAATCGTTGACGGTGACGATATGAACACCCTTGCCCTCAAGTGCATTTAAATATGCAGGAAGTGTAGACACCAGCGTCTTACCTTCACCGGTGCGCATCTCTGCGATACGGCCCTGATGCAGGATCACACCACCGATCAGCTGTACGCGGAAGGGCTTCAGGCCCAGCACACGATAATCCGCCTCGCGGACAACAGCAAATGCCTCGGGGAGAAGATCATCCAGTGTTTCTCCGTTCGCAAGTCTTTCCTTAAATTCTGCAGTTTTTGCTTTCAGCTCCTCGTCGGACAACGCCTGCATCGCTTCGTCCATGGATTCGATCTTCTTAATGATCGGTTCAATCTTCTTCAGCTCCCGTTCACTGTGGGTACCGAAGAGTTTCTCGCCTAGACCCATATCTGTCCTCCATTACTCAAAAAAATGTATCATACTGCGAAAGATCACGCAATTTATCATAGGTTATCCTAACTTAACCTAGATACTATAACATTTATCCCTATTCAAGGCAAGACTTTTTCTGTGAAACTGAAACGGGGACGGTCCGCACCCTCACATGTACTTCCCGCACATGTGGCAGTGGAAACCGTCCCCGCTTCATGGAAATATTCCATGATTAAGCTCGTATATCCGTTTAGAACTCAGGCTCGATCAAGCCGTAGGTGTTACCCTTACGCTTGTAAACCACATTTACCTCATCGGTCTCCGCATTGCGGAATACATAGAAGTTGTGGCCCAGCAGATCCATCTGTACGCATGCATCTTCCGGATACATGGGCTTTACAGCGAATTTCTTGCTGCGGATGATGCTGATCTCGCCCTCATCTGTGTCATCCTCTTCCTCCAGGAACTGCGGCTGGAAATATGCTGCGTCCTGCTCCTGATCCACGATACGCTTCTTGTATCTGGTCACCTGACGCTCAATGATCTCAACCACCATATCTATGGAAACATACATATCATCGCTGACCTGCTCAGCACGGATGATGTGTCCCTTCATCGGAATCGTTACCTCGATCTTCTGGCGCTCCTTCTCGACAGAAAAGGTAACCTGTGCATTTGTATCTGCGTTAAAGAACTTTTCCAACCTCCCAAGCTTATCATATACTGCCTGCTTCAAACCTTCTGTTACGTCGATGTTCTTGCCACTGATAATGTAATTCATACCATCACTCCTTCTCTCGTAATGTTTCAGATTTCGGGGAAGACGATGCCGCCCACGGAATGAAATCTGACAACCTGATTATACCATAATCCTGTAAATCTATCAACAAATAACTTATTTCCGCCCCTGTCGGACCCTGCCGGAAAATGTGCATTTCTCTGTCTGACAAATGTTCCGCCCGCCCCACATCTGCCGCACTTCTTTCTGACATTTCCCTTTCAATCGCCTGTTTCCTTTCGTCAATATCGGAAAAACTGACAGAACGTATTTTCTGTGAATACCACATTATGTCAATCCACAGGAATGTGGATAATGTGGATAACTATGTGAATAACACAAAATTCATTGAAAATACGGGGGTAGTTATCCACATAGATTATGCACATTGATTTTGATTATAGTTAACCGAAAATACGATCGCTATGCAAAGTGACGAAATTAAACGGATTTGAGATGTCTGACAAATCGGTTTAAGTTATAACACCAAAGCCGACCGGGGACGATCTGCATAGCAGGTATGATTTCAGCACCGACCTGTCATCCTGAGCGGGCGCACGCGTGCCGGTGGCACGCAAGCTTGTGCGCCAAGAGTCGACCAAGCGGCAGCGCGAAGCGAAGGATCTTTCCGGGCTGGAGATAAGATTCTTCGGCCTGCGGCCTCAGAATGACAAAAAAACCACCCGGCCGAAGCCGGGTGGTCCCACCGCATAAAAGAGGAGCGGATTTAGTGATTATGAAGAGTGTTAGATGAAGGCTATAAAACCTGAAAATCTTAGTTGTAATAATCAATGATATTGGTTGCGAATTCCGCCTTACCGCTGTAGGTCAGGCTGGAAATGATGATGCCTGTTCTCTCGCTGCTGGCATGGATCACCTGTCCGCCGCCGATGTACATGGTCACATGGCCGGGATAGAAGATCAGGTCGCCGGGCTGTGCCTCACTGACCTTGATCCGCTTACCAAAGTTACGCTGACCGCCTGCACGGGGGATCTTGTAGCCGAAATGCTCATAGATCCGCATGGTGAAACCGGAGCAATCCGTTCCATTGGTCAGGGAAGTTCCGCCGTATACGTACGGATTTCCAAGGAACTGCTTAGCATAGGCGATCATTTCTGCACGAAGGCCGCTGTTGGTACTCTTGGGTGTCTCAGTCGTCTCTTCTGTGCTCTTTTCTTCCTTCTTGGTTTCCGTCTTCGTTTCGGTCCTGGTCTCTGTCTTGGTTTCTGTCTTTGTTTCGGTCTTGGTTTCGGCCTTGGTCTCTGTCTTAGTTTCCGTCTTCTTTGCTTCTGCTTCCTTGGTCTTCTTAGCTGCAGCTGCCTCAGCTTCCTTCTTCTCCTGAGCCTTCCGCTGTGCTTCCTCCGCTGCCTTCTTTGCAGCTTCGATCTGAGCCATGGTCTTAGCCTTCGGCGTATTGAAACGTACTTCTACGTAATCTGCGCTGACATAACCGACCTTCTGATCGTTCACCCGGATCTTCACCCATTCGGAACCATCTTGGATCACGTCATAGGTCTCATTCGCAAAAAGGGATGCAAGAACCTCGCCATTCATGTCTGCCTTGTCACGAACCCGAAGTCCGCTGGCAAGAACCTTTACATACTTGGCTACGTTATTTCTCTCTGCCCATGCTCCGGCGTCATCACCGAATGCAAGGTATTCGTTGGATGCATAACCTTCGCAGTTACCGGAACCGATCTTCGTCCACGCCGCACCCTTTTCTTCCACCAGGGCGATACCTGCGCTCTCGATCTGTCCCACGATCTCCGCATTCTTATCTGCAGATGCCCGGATGTTCAGCACACCGGACTTCAGGGTTACGATGCAGCGATCCTCAAACTGGGGATATTTCACCTCAGGCTTTTCTTCCTCAGCCTGTACTTCCCCGCTCTCCGTGCTCTCGGTATTCTCTGTTTCCTTCGTTTCTGTAGTCGCAGTTTCAACTACAGCCGCTTCTTCCTTCTTCTGCTCGGAAACATTGTGATCAACATCAATATAAACCGGTTCTGCCGTTTTCACTGCCTCTTCAGCAGCTTCCGCATCCTGTGCTGCAGCTTCTTCCTTCTGCTTCTGAATCCGGTTGATGGACTGAACCACATTCTCTGCGGAATTGACTATGCCCATCAGGCCGGTATCGGAAGCGTTGAGCGCCGGTGTCTCCTTCCGTTCAACATCCAGCACATTTTCTTCGCCAAGAAGTTCGGCAACCGGATCCGTTGTATCGGTCTCGGAAATGTATTCCTCAATCCTTGTGGAAAGGCTTATACTCGCGTAATCCTCCGCTGCGACTGCAGGAATGATCATTGACGACAATATGACTGTGGTCGCAAGGCCTGCTGCCAGGAATCTTTTTGACCGTTTATACATGATTTACCTCCCTCGGGTCTGCGGAATACTACATATTGTAGAAAAATATTAAAAAATTGTTTTCCGCAAGCCTCTGTTTGTTACGATTTTGTTACGACATGTCACATTATAGCAACAGTGCATAGCATTGTCAACCCACAACGCAACAATTTGTTACGATTATGTTAAATGTGTAACAAAACCGTCGGTAAATCTGTAAAAAATGCCTTCCCGTTTTACAGGTCGCTGAACATGGACAGTCTCCGGATATGGCGCTCATCACCGGAGAATTCGGTATCCAGGAAGGTATCCACGATCATCAGTGCAAGACCGGGGCCAACAACTCTGGCACCCATGCAGAGCACATTTGCATCATTATGCTCTCTTGTAGCTTTGGCCGAAAAATTATCATGGCAGACTGCTGCACGGATCCCCTTCTCCTTATTGGCTGCCATGGACATGCCGATGCCGGTGCCGCAGACCAGGATCCCCAGATCCACTTCCTTACCCAGCACCAGATCCGTAACCTTCCTGGCGTAAACGGGATAATCACAGGAAATGGGGACATCGCAGCCCACATCCGTAACTTCGATCTTTCTTTTCTTCAGATGCTCAATAACCTCCTGCTTCAGCAGGTATCCTCCATGATCGCTACCGATGGCTATCTTCATTTCTTCATTCCTTTCTTACACGGTATCTTCTTAACAGTAATACGTTTTTTCTTTCTGCAGATCACCCGTCATACCCGGATCACCCGATGACCTGCTGCCTTGACCAGCCGGTTCATGATGGCCGATCCCAGTTCGTCTCTGCGGAAGTTCTCGCTGTAGATCCGTTCACATCCCAGATCGTCACACACACGGAGTACCGCATACAAATGTGCTGCTACCGTCTGACCGTCATCGGTATCCCCGAGAAGTATCCGATGAAAGCCCGGCCGGCCATCCAGCGCTTCATAGTCCTTTGCGTTTTCTCCCGTGGTAAGGATCGCAGTGATCTTTCCGTCCTTCAGTGCCTGTTCCGCCAGTTGTCTTATCCCGGTTGTAACCTTTGATGTCACACGCTCCGGATGTTCTCCATCGGACACGATGGTCAGTTCTCCTCTTGGTGCATAATGGGTATATCGCATACCCGGCGCCTTGGGGTGGAGAGCCATTCCGGTGTCAAGGGCTACTGTTCCCGAATCTGTTCCGGTTGCAGCTTCCGCATCTGTTCTGTCTTCGGTTCCCGAACCCGTTCCGACAGCAGCAACTGATCCTGTTCCGACTTCAGTTCCCGAATCTGTTCCTGCCACTGTTCTCTTCAGGGCATCCAGCTCCGGCTCCAGCAGCGAAGGATCCAGCTCCACATCCCCGATGATGGCCGTCAGCATTTCCCGGGTGATATAGCCCGGACGAAGCACCATAGGCACCTCTCCCGACAGATCAACAATGGTGGATTCGATCCCGATACCCACCGGACCACCGTCCAGGATCATATCGATCTCTCCCGCCAGGTCCTGCTCCACATGCGTCGCCGTGGTGGGAGACGGTCTTCCGGATCGGTTCGCACTGGGCGCCGCCACGTAGACGCCGGAACAGCGGATCATTTCCATAGCCGCCGGATGGGACGGCATACGAATGGCCACTGTGGGTAAGCCTCCCGTGGTGGTATCCGGAACGATCTCCTTCTTCTTTAATATGATGGTCAGCGGTCCCGGCCAGAAGGCTTCCATCAGCAAAACCGCCTTCTCCGGAACCTCCTCAGCCAGCTGATACACTGCAGCCTTATCTGCGATATGCACGATAAGCGGATTATCCGATGGTCTTCCCTTGGCCGCATAGATCCTGCCGGAAGCCGTGGCATCCAGTGCATCCGCCCCCAATCCGTAAACCGTTTCGGTGGGAAATGCCACCAGCCCGCCTCTCTTCAGTATCTCTGCCGCTTCCGGGATCGCCGACGGATCCTCTGCGGATTTTATGATCGTTTCCATATCTCTGCCTTTATCTACTCTGCATTTTTGTTGTTATTAAAATATGAAGGATACACGCCCGGCAACAGCTAAACGATATGCTTCAGCTCCTCGGGCGAAACGCCGCACGCCCTGCAGAACTCCATCAGCTCCGCATCGTTTCGGATCAGCGTATGATCCCGAAAGCTTCTGGTGGTCTTATTGAGAAAACCTGCCACACGCTCACCGGTACAAATGCTGGTCTTCACCGCAGGCTGTTCCACTGCCGCATCATACCGGATCCCTTCCGTTTTCTTTCGTCCGAACATCGCCAGACCTCCTAATATCCGCGCATTCCGCCGCCGTTGGGATCGGTATCATCGGAATCATCATCCGACGCATTTCCGAAATCCAGTCCCTCTTCCTTCGCCATTTTATCGTAAGCCTTTATCAGGCGTTCCAGATCCTCATCGGACAATCCACCCATCTGCTCCTCAGCAAAGGCCTGCAGATCGTCCAGAGCCTCCTCACGTTCCCGCGCCAGCCGTTCTTCCTCAGTTTCCTTCTTCTGCTTCGCTGCCGCCGCACGCTCCGTCGGATCATTTCTGACGGTCTTCGCCTTCCGCTTCTTCGCTTCAGACGCAACCTTCTCATCATATTCCCGGGCCAGTCTGTCGGCTTCAGACTCCATGTGGTGCAGCCCGTTGGGGAACTTAAGATCCATCCCCCTGGTCTGCATATAGCGGAACATGATCATATAGGAAGCCTCATCAAACAGAGTAAAGAACCTTCGATTGGTCTCCTCGATCGCAGCGTCGATGTTCATGAATTTCCCCGGAGGCTACTCCGTCAGGATCTGCCGGAAGGCATCCTCTACGATGGAGCGCTGCATTTCAAAATCAGACGTGATACTCATCATGGGAAATGCTCTGAGATATGCTCTTAACCAGGCGGTATCCGACCTATACCACTCCGAAGGATGCTTATAGGCCTTCGTCATGTCATAGATCTCCTTCTCCCAGCTGTAGGACATATAGGATGCATCCACGATCCGTTCCATCTGCTCATCACCCAGATTCAGCTCGTATTCCTCGTTAAAGTTCCGAAGGATCTTCTGTCTCTTAGACACGCTCTGGGTCAGGGAGAAATTCTCCGGTATGCTCTTATATTCCTTGCTGTTCCGCCGGGTCGCTTCCTTATTAGCGGCGGAGATCAGTTTTTCCGATGAGCATGACGGGGAGTCCCAACGCCACAGCCGCAATAGCAAGTCCCAACAGCCCCGGGATGAGAGAACTGGCCACCGAAAGAACGAAGAGTACAACAAGAACCGGCGCGCAGCCGCTCTTCGACGTACCCTCCTTTACTTTACGCACGGTCTTTGGATTGTTCTTTCCAAAGAGTCCATACCATATGAATGCAATAACGATCAATCCCCACATTTTCCAAGTCCCCTGGTGATATCATCAAATGTCATGATCCATGGCCGGTCCTACTGGACGCCAAGGATCTCTTTCGCTTTCGCGATCTGTTCATCGGAGGGCGCAGTAACGCCATCCAGTGTGTATTTGATACCCATCTTCTCATATTTCGGCACGCCGAGACTATGATAGGGCAGGATCTCCGTCCTGTCTACCGTCTTCAGTGTAGCGATAAACTCCGCCAGTCTCTTCAGATCCTCCTCGTCCGTGGTGATACCGGGAACAAGGACATGGCGGATCCACATATGCTTATCATGATCGGACAGATACTGTGCCATCTCCAAAACATTTTGATTCGTAAAGCCCGTCAGGCTCTTATGCTTCTCATCATCGATGTGCTTCAGATCCAGCAGGAACAGATCCGTCACTGCTGCCAGCTTCTCAAACTTCGAGAAGAAAGGTTCTTCCTTCGTAAATGGACCGCCGGAGGTATCCAGGCAGGTGTTCACGCCCTTCTCCTTCGCCAGCTCAAAGAGCCGTGTCACGAAATCAATCTGCAGCAAGCCCTCACCGCCACTGACCGTGATCCCGCCGTTATTTCTCCAATATGCCTTGTAACGCAGCGCCTGCTCCAGCACATCCTCCGAAGTCCGCTCCTCACCGCC
>JAGBNH010000055.1 GCA_017634475.1 Eubacterium sp. | reverse complement strand
TACTCTCGATCCCGGCATAGTCAGCCTTGATCAGGGTGTAGCCAAGACCGTGACGGCACTCGCTCTTATACTGATCCAGCGGTTTTCCCACCGGCTGCCAGGATGCGGACCAGTAGTCCTTCGTATCATTATCCCGGATATAAATGTAGCGTCCGGGACGGTCAAAGCTGTTAAACTGATAGCGGAGGATACGTCCGCTGGCACCGGACCTGGCAAAGCTGTAGCCCCCGGCGTTGTTGGAGATCAGTGCTCCGTACTCCGGGGAACCAAGGTAGTTGGCCCATGCTTCCGGGGTATCCGGGCGGTCGATCACATATTCTCTGGCTGCGTCATCAAAATATCCGTATTTCATGCGTTTCTCCTTATCATTAATCTTCGATGTCATCCTGAGGTGAGCAGAGCGAGCCGAAGGATCTTTCCCCTGAGTGAAGGGATTCCTCGTCGCCATGCTCCTCGGAATGACAGACTTTTTGCATTCACTCCTTCGTTCTGCAACGTGTTTTCATTCACTTCCACGTTTTGCAACGTAGTTTTATTCATTTCCTTGTTCTGCAACGTGGTTTTATTCATTTCCTTGTTTTGCAACGTGGTTTTATTCATTTCCTTGTTCTGCAACGTGGTCTCACTCCAGGACAACGACGATCTCAGTCACACTGTCTCCGAGGGTCTCGATCCTGCTCCGGCTGATCACAGCAGCCTCTCCGGCAGCATATTTCGTGGTCTCACCATTTACGGTAACACTTCCCACTCTGTAGCTTCCGAACTCTAATCCCTTCGGATTCCGGAAGGTGATCATCAGCGGTTTTCCGGCGAAGAAGAGCTCGATCACTGCTTCTCCGTCTCCGTCAAACTGCTCCGCCATAAGCCGCGGGCTGAACTCCAGGTCTCCGCTCTTACCCCTCACGCCGTAGACCTCCAGGATCATGGTCATCAGATACCAGGAGGCGGCACCTGTAAGGTAGGGGTACATGCCTCTTCCGTCGATGTTGAAATATTCGGGAATTCCGGGATACATCCGGCTCACTTCAAAATCAAGGGATGTGTCGGAAAGGGACTTCAGCACCTTGTACCCTTCCCCGGCTAAGCCGCGGGTGTACAGTGCATTTCCATACATAACCGCCATATGGGAGAATACTGCGCCATTCTCCTTCTCCCCGTAGGAGAAGCCGAACATACGGCCCATATCCATCTTGAGCTCCCGGAAATCCGTATTCAGGCGATATCCGCCGATCTCCTTACGATAGAGATAATGATCTGCGGCTTTCGCGATCTTACCGACCTGATCTTCCTCAGCCGTGCCGCTCATAACCGCAAATACCTGTCCGGTGAGCATCATCCGCACATCTTCGTCACGCTCCGTGTACTTCTCTACACGATTAGCATGATCATCATAGTAGCTGTTGAACCAGCCTTCGCCTTCGGCACCGTCGATCCACTCCTGCCCGCGAAGAAAATCCTTCTGCCATGCGGCCATCTTCCGAAGGGAATCCACGATCTGATCGATGGCAAATTCGGCCTGTTCCCCGGATACATTTCTCAGACAGCTGTCACAGTAGGTCTGTAATACCGCAAGCTTCTTATCCTTGTCGCCGTAGGTCGTTTCATCCATTTCCATCAGCGGCTTCAGTTCCTTTGCCACGGAAATGGTATTCTTTCCGGTCTTCGCCTTATACTCTTCCAGTGTATCGGCAATATCCGAAAGGTTCATGGCATAAGCAAAGGTAAATGCAACGCTCTCGCCCCGTTTTGCCGCCATATCCAGGGCATCGTTCCAGTCAGCTCCCCGGAGCCGGATAATGCCGTGCTCTCCCACCTCGCAAAACGCAGTGAGGGTTTCCACCAGGAGATGCTCGATGATGCTTCCGCTATAGATCTGACCGTCTGCAGTCTTCAGCCGGTTTCCGTCCTCCGGCTTCCAGTCCCGGTCAATGGCCGTCGCACGACTTGCCTGCGGATCCTTGAAATATCCCGCCGTCTCGTCCAGGATCCCGATATCTCCGGTCTGATCAATGTAAAGCCTCAGGGTCCGGAAGGGCCAGAAGGCATGATCCATCCACACCCGGGCGATACCGTTCCGGTCTGCGATGAAGTTGCCGATGCCGTCGCCGATGATGGTGGCATTGGTACCGTCGGCACGTACGCCGCCGAAATTCGCCACGATCATTTTCCTTACATCATCCGGTTCCATAAAGAGCAGGGACAGACAGTCCTGCCACAGGTCACGCCAGCCTCTTCCGCCCCGGCCGTAATCGTGATACGGCAGGAAGGAACAGCCGTAGATCCGGCGAAGGAAAGGCTGGAAGGACACCCATGCCATGAAATTGTCGAAATCCGGATCTCCGGTATGGAAATGCACATTTACCTTATTCTTCCAGTACGCACCGGTCTTCTCAAGCGCTGCGTCCACATCCGCATCCTTGCTGTAGGCTGCATCCAGTGCACTGATCTTTTCTTCATCCTCCTCAGCACCGATCCTGAGGATATAAACGCATTCCTCTCCCGGAGCAAGAGTCTTTTTTGCAAATTTCAGGCCACCCACGGCTTCCCTTCCTGCGATCTTCGTACCGGCGGGCATTCCCGTTTTATCCATGACTACCGCTTCCGGACGAAAGAAGCTTCCGCCTTCACCGATGAGACTCTCTGTGGTGGGGAAGAAGCTTTCGGCCTTGTCACCGTTTCCTTCGGTGCCGTGAACATAGTAGGTCAGATGGTTCAGTCTGTGTCCCTTTTCATCAAAGGACATGGTGGGCTTTACCTGTACGCCCTCTTCACTTACGCTGACACGGTGAAGCATGGAGGTTACGTTTCGATGGTCTCTGAGGTTATCTGCCGAACGACCGTACAGCGGGATCACCGCAACAGGTGTAAACTCTGCTGCACTGTCTTTCGTATTGCGGATCTTAACCTTCATGATCTCCACATTTGCATCTACCGGCACAAAGGAAGTCACTTCCGCTTCAACGCCGTATTTCTTCGACGCACGCACCGCCTTCTGCCACAGGAAACCGCCTTCGACCCGGCTTTCCTCCTGGGAATCGGTAAAACGCTCCGCTTCCTGCTCTGCCGAGCTTCCCACAGCGGACCATACTCTGCCGCCGCCGAAATTCAGCCAGAAATTTCTTGTGTTCTTGTTGTTGTGAAGATTCTCCACACTCACGGGTTCAAGTACGAAATGCTCCTGATCCAGCTTGGAATCTCCGCCGAGATTCGGCGTAACGCAAGCCTTCAGCCCGGCCTCGCCGGCGATAGGAAAATAGAGATAATTTGTGTTCTCAGCTGATGTAAGAACGAAGGTCTCATCCTTCCCGGATAACTGTAATCTGCCCTTTGCCATTTTTGATCCTCCTCCTTTTTTTGCTTCCCCTTTCAGTTCAATACTCACTGTTCTTATTATAATCGGTTTGCCGTTTTCTAAGTATCGAAATGCCGACATAATTATCGTTTTGTGAACCCAATCCAAAGATGTTCCATTTTGGCACACAGCAAAGGAGCCGGTGGGATTTTCCCAACCGGCTCTTCACCTCTAAAACACTACTGCACATTCGTTCTGGGCGTTGCTCTCATTACTCTCCCTGCGGTCCTATGAACTCCACGCACATCATGGTCAGATCATCAAACTGCGGTGCCTTCTGAACGAAATCATCCACTGCTGCATTCACCACGCCCAGGATGTCACGGGGCGGATCATTCTCCGCAATGCGGAGAGCATTTACCATACGGTCCGTTCCGAAGAGTTCATCCGAAGCATTCGTTGCTTCCGCCACGCCGTCCGTATACAGGAAGAGCTTTGCCCCCGGATCCATCTGCAGCTCATATTCCGAGTATCTCGCTCCATCCATTCCGCCGATGACGAATCCGTGCTTATCCTTGATCATCTCGAAGCTTCCGTCCGGTTTCTTCATCACCGGATACTCATGTCCGGCGTTGGATGCCGTCAGCTTACCGGACTCCAGATCCAGTATTCCGAACCATACGGTAACGAACATATCCTCCCGGTTGTTGGCACAGATCTGACGGTTCGTTGCCTCAAGCACTTCCTTCGGGCTCTTTACCATCATTGCATAGTTCTGTACCAGGATCTTGGATACCATCATGAACAGCGCCGCGGGAACGCCCTTCCCGGACACGTCGGCCATGACCATTCCCAGATGTGTGGAATCGATGAGGAAGAAATCATAGAAATCTCCGCCCACTTCCGTTTGTGTTCACGGATAGGTGGCAAGATTCTTTTTCAGCTTGTCCGCTCACATCATGCTGAAGCCGGAGCCGGATACAATTCCACGCATCAATTCCGAGAGCGATCCTGTGGCAGAACCGAGAGCCGGAACTGAGGCGGCGAACACATCCACATACTTGCTTCCCTTACCGACCTTTTTCAAATTATCGACTGAAAAGAATTTCACAGGATCAGGAGCCGTGACTTCCGGAATCCTAGAATCAATCTTCTGGATCAGTTTGCCAAGCAAACCATTCTTCATAACACAAAGCAGCTTTGCCATATGACAGCCGCCTTGAACACTCCATCGTTTCTTTCCATGTTTCATTCGAGCCGCAATCATGGTGTTCTGTGACTCCTGGATCCCGCCTCGTTTATATACTGTCCCTGCCGGAGGATCCGGAACCTTGATCCGATCCTTCCAACAAAGAATCTCATTTCCTCTATTCAAATACGAGTAAAGCCGCCTTGCATCGGCAACTGCCTTATCATCTTGACCATCAATCGAATTGATATACATCTCAATTACTTCCAAAACCCTTCCGGGCTTCTTTGCCCGAAGCGCTCGCCGGATCCTTCCCCGAATACCTTTATCCTTGATAAAGCGATTGATATATTTTTGTATATGGAAGAAGTCGAGCTGCCGAACCGCAGGCCCTTCCTCCACATTATCGATCCAACCGGCTCCGTCTCCATTGATAATCACCGTCTGAACCTTATCTGTGTCATATAACTTTTCTTTAACAGTTTCCACTTTATCTCGAAGATCATCGGCTTTCACATAGCCGCCGATCAGAGTTTTCTTTTTTAACTTGTTTGGTTCGTCAGCATCCCATCCCTCATAGATAGTTGCCATCTTGATTTCCATCGAACCCGCCTTTTTCTTTTTATCTTGAGTGTTCACCCAAACACCGTCAGCCTCCTCAAAAAGCACCTCCGGTGTATTGTTTTCCTTTTCAATCAGCTCCTCTTCTTTGACCTGAGCTGCAATCTGTTGAAAGACATTCCAACATCCGACTTTGGAAATGTCCCGTCCGGTATGTTCTGAAATATATTCGGCAGCATCGGCAAAGCTCATTCTTCCACAAGCCTCAACCACCATTTCCGCAACATTAGCTGAAAAAAGACCAACCTTTTGATCCAGGCCGATCTCTTGATCGAGAAGATATACTCCTTCTCCATTCTCATTTATATAGAAGTATCTTTTGAATTCCACATCTCCATACATGGTTTTTATGGTAGTCTTTTTCTTTCCTTTGTCCCGAAGCATTTTCTTGTTTCGGGTGTCATGGAGCTTCTGATCCAGGTCTGCCAAGATAGCCTTCGTCATTTCACACCCGGCAAGACAGACTATATTAAATACTTCCTTTTCCAAAGTTTGAAAATCCATTTTGAAAAACCTCACCAAAAACCGTAGCACAGCCATGGAAAAATCCCATAGCTCTGAAATGAATTTTAGTTAAAAATCTACCAATACACCACACCGGTCACAAGAGCCAGTGCCAACCACTCTCACAGTCATGTGCCAGTCCGGTTTCTCAGGTTTTCCGTTCCCATCATGATCACTTCAACTGATTCCTTTTCTATGCCTTGCGAGGTTGTATAAATCAGATCCTATTGATCTTCCGCATTCTTGATCGGTTTTAACTCATTAGTCAGAGAGCTGCCACTCCTCCGGTCTGGAATCATATAGATACTTCTCTTGTCTGACATTAAGAAGTACCGGTGGAGCTGCCCGGGCCTGGTCTTTTGTATTATCCCCACAGAATCAGCTTTGTTATGGTGTATGGCTTTGAAGTTGTCAAAGAACGAACCCGTCTATGGCTCGTCCTCTGACACCCTCTTAACCTTAAACATAAGATCATCTTCTTTGGCAAGTATGGCATTCAGATTCTTTTCCATATACAGGGGACCGGGATCTGCTCCGGCATAGCCGTAGCAGACGAAGATCCACCTACAATATACGCAATCCCAAAATAAATTGCAAATGTGCGTTTTCGTTTTTTTTCGCTCCAATCGTACATTTTGAGTTGAGGTAAACCTGCGCAGCCATTCTTTTCAGCTCGTATTATAACTCATTTATCACATTCTGTCCGTCTTGTCCGAGGTGTGGCAAGCAACGCAAAGATGTACATTGTGCGTTTTTCGCTCCGCTCAAATCGCCCAATGTCCCCTTTGCTGCTTGTTGGGGAGATCCCCAATCCCCCTTTTTAACATCTGAAAAAAATATAACAAAACTGATTAGTAAAGAT
>JAGBNH010000054.1 GCA_017634475.1 Eubacterium sp. | reverse complement strand
TCGCCGCTGGTCATGAAACTTACGAAAAACTATGTGGACCGCCGGATCAGGAAGAAGACGGATGTGAAGCCTATGCTGTCACATTTTCCGGATATACAGGCGGAGCATGAGAAGAAGATCGCCGAAACCGGTGAGGACTAACTTGAATCATGTTCACAAAAAACGGTGCACGTTGATGGGATCAACGTGCACCGTTTTTGTTTATTCGAGAGAGCTATAGTCACACATGCTCTCTTTTGATCTTTGCCTTACGGGCATAGATATGTGCGCTTACAGATTTGGATTCCCCGGGTGCGATCTCGCAGTAGCCGGATTCCTCCGCGGGAATGGGAAGATTCGGTGCATCGATCATCCAGGTCAGGGGTTCAACGCAGAAATAATCCTTCTTGCCCCATTCATTCCACATGCACCAGAACTTGTATTCCTCGCTTACCTCGTAAATGATCTCCACACCGGCCCCGATGTCCGTAAGCACGGTGCCCCGGAATTCTCTGCCGTCCAGTTCGCCGGGAACAATGTTGTACAGATCGTTGTCGATCACCTGCTTCACCGGGATCAGTGAACCGGTGAGATACTGGCGGTCATGGTTGCCGTGCGGGATCATGTCCAGTGTGGGGATGAAGTTGGGGCTGAGCTCCCATTTCTCCCCGATAGGAGTATACTGCCGGATGGTCATACCATCGGTGCCTTCCACAAAGGGGCCCTTAAATGCGGTATGGTTGCACATGCCGAAGGGAAGCTGCCGATCTGCGGACAGATTGGTCATGGTAAAGGAGTAGTGCATTCCCTCAGCATCCAGGGTGAAGCAGAAATCCGCCCGGAACTTCACGGGGAAGACCTTAAACATGGGATCCTTCTCGTCGTAGGTATAGCTGGTCTTTGCGATGGCAGCGGTAGCGGTTGTTTCGGCGCTCTCGATCTTATGCTCACGGGTATGAAGAAATCCATGAAGGGAGTTTCCGTACAGCTCTTCGTTCATGGGGAGCATATAGGTGTGGTCAGAGCATTTCAGACGACCGCCGGAAAGACGGTTGTGCAGATAAAGGGTAGGCATGCCGTAGACCACAGGCTCTTCCCTGATCTCTTCTACGGTGCGGGTCTCGTCATTCCGGAAGAAATCGATCCCGGTAGCACTGTCCTGCATCCGGATGAGGTTACTTCCCAGGAACGGTGCGATAGTTGCGGTATAGGTACCGGCCGCAAGCTTTATCACATCTACATCATTTCCGTCTTTATCTTTTTTCCAATGAACAACTTCTGCCGTTATGCTCATCTGTTTCTCCCTCCTGTTATATCCAAAACACTGTTTTCTTGATGTTTCTACTCGCAGTCACGGTAATTTTAATCTTTTTCTCTTCATTTGTAAAGAGGAGAAAAGCGGGGGCTTTTTCCGTTAACTCAATTATGTAAACAAAGTGCTTGACGGAGCTTAAGGTTATGCGTATACTATATTGTGAGTTTTTAGGCAAAAAGTGAGCACATCGAGACTTACCGACGGGAGATTTGCTAAGACTAATAACAGCCTTGCATAGGAAAAAGGAAAGTGAGATGTTTAACGGGATGATAAAAAACAAGGTGTCTTTTATGAAAAAGGAGAAAAAGAAGAAGTACGGCAGAGTACTTCCCTTTGCGATTGCTCTTTTTACGGGCATTTGCAGTGCCGGCATCCTGCCGGGAGCGGCTGAGGCAGAGGCCGCCGGGACTATAGATTCGGCGGAAGGATCTGCGGATACGGATCCGGTATGGCTGCACGGATATACGGCGGCGGCGCATCCGGAGCTGGTGGAGGACGATGCTTCATCGGGTCCCATGTTCGCACCGAAAGCTTCGGTGGAGGATATCATCTTCTCGGAGCAGTATATGGGCAGTCCGTATTATCAGAACCTTCTTGAAGCGAAGTCGACCTTCGGGAACAAGTCCATTCTGGACCGGGTACTTGCTGTCGGAATGTCACAGGAAGGATATCTGAACTATGCCGTGATGGGCGATGACCCTGCAGAGCTGACCGCTCAGAATCTGCTTTGGACCGGACTGGTTCAGCGAAATAATTCCAGAGGGACCGGAAATTCCGAATATACCCGCTGGGCATATAATTATTTCCTGGGAGCTCCGGAATACGAATGCTATGATTCCGACTGGTGCGCATTTTTCACCAGCTGGTGTCTGTATCAGGCCGGGTATTATTCGGAAAAATCCCTGAAAGCCTACTATTATTCCTCCTGCGCGGATCCGCGGGTTGAGAGTCCGGGCAAATATGCCACATCCTTTAATTTCGATCAGAACAAGGTATGGTATGCTCCGGTGGCGGATTATAAGCTGCAGGCCTACGCCGGATGGAATACCTTTGTCAATACCGACATCGATCCCTATGAGATCCCCTGGAAACCGGGCGGAATGGTATTCTTTACCTGGACCGAGGGCGCATACTTCGATCATGTGGGTATCGTGCAGAGCTATGATCCGGAAACCCATGTTCTTCGGTATCTGAACGGCAATTCCGCCGGCAAGGTCAGAGTATCTTCCATGGATTTCGACATGCTCTACGGCTACACCGAGGAAAATGATGATGTTCCGATCTACAATTCGGATACGATCATGGCCTATGCGGAATACGATTCCCATGATGCGCTGGTTGTGGGCAGCTGGCACAAGAACAAGAACGGCTGGTGGTACTCCGACAGTACAGGCTGGTATCCCACGAATCAGTGGATGATGATCGATGGGTACTGGTATCATTTCAATAAGTACGGTTACATGGATCATGACTGCTATATCGACGGACGGTATATCCGTTCCAACGGAATGCGGGACAATGATACGACCTATACCTGGTACCATAACCGTAAGGGCTGGTGGTACTCCAACGAGAATTACGAATATCCCCATGACGGTTGGACGTTGATCGACGGCGTCTGGTATTATTTTAAAGAAGATGGCTTCATGGCCAGAAATGAATGGGTTGACGGTTACTGGTTAAAGAACAGCGGCGCCTGGACTTATCGATACCGGGGAAGCTGGCAGAGCGTCGATGATAAATGGAAATATGCGGATACCTCCGGCTGGTACGCGGTGAATGAAAGCATGAAGATCGACGGTGTGATCTACGAATTCGATGAAGAAGGATTCCTGATCGGAGATCCGCCGGAGAGCCTTACACAGTAGATCCGGAAGTAAGCGCCGGAATAAGCCGAGAAAACTATTACACAATCTGTTGTTGAAGTTTTTCGGCTTATTTGGTATACTTCCCTTTGTGTGTCATTGATCTGATTATAAACGGGAAGTGTTGAGGAAGTTTTACATTGGATATGAAGAAAAAAGGGCTGTGGGCTCTGGCTTCGCTTTTGCTGGCTGTCCTCACGGTCTGGATCGTAATTAAACGGAGCGGGATGTCTCTGGGGGATTTTGTGCATTACCTCAGCAGCGCGAATCCGCTCTGGGTGGCAGTGGGCTTCGTCTGTATGCTGGGCTTCATCGTTTTCGAAGGTATGTCGCTTCTTCATATCATCGGGGTCTGCGGATATCCGCGGAGTTTCGGCCGGGGCTTTCTCTATTCTGCCAGTGATACCTATCTTTCGGCTATCACGCCTTCAGGATCCGGCGGACAGCCGGGGATCGCCTTCTTCATGATGAAGGATGGCGTGCCTGCAGCAGTGATCACTGCTGCGCTGATCGTCAATCTCATCGGCTTTAACGTGGGACTTCTGTTCCATGGAGCAGTAGGGATGATCGCCGGATTTGATACCTTCCTTCGTTACAATACACTGGGGAAGGTGCTGATCATCGTGGGCTTCTGTGTATTTATCGGACTCACCATCCTGGGGGCCATGATGCTGCGGCATCGGGAGTTCATCTTCCGCATCGGCTACAAATTAGCGGCTTTCTTCCACAAGATCCATGTGATCAAGGATCCGGAGAAGATCCGGAAGAAGCTGGATCATGTGAAAGAAGAATATAAGACCTGTGTGGATGTGGTGTCCAGTCATAAGGGTATGTGGTTAAATGCCTGTCTGCTGAACATCATGCAGCGTTTTTCCCAGATCATCGTAACCGTTTTTGCCTATATGGCGTTGGGCGGAAAGGAACATATGGGTCAGCTGTTCTCCGCGCAGTGTCTCGCGACCATCGGCTCCACCTGTGTTCCGATCCCCGGAGCTATGGGGGTATCGGATTATCTGATGATCGAGGGTTATATCCAGGTTATGCCGCGGGATTTTGCATTTCAGGTGCAAATGCTCAGCCGCAGTGTTTCCTTCTACAGTTGTGTCATTGTCAGTGGTGTTACTTTAGTGATCGGAGTACTATTATTAGGGAGACGTGGTAAAAAATGATTGGCGTATACAACTATACGGTAATTCTCACTTATCTTTCCATGATGTCCGGCATGCTGGGCATCATCGTATGTCTGCACAGTGGCGGGCATCCCTACATGGGGGTGTTTTTCCTGCTTTTCTGCGGTCTTTGTGATGCCTTCGACGGCAAGGTTGCCCGTCACAAGAAGGACAGGACACAGTTTGAGAAAAGCTTTGGTATCCAGATCGATTCCTTCTCGGATCTTATTGCTTTCGGCGTTCTGCCCGGATGTATCGGCTATGCCATGCTCCGGACCAGCGAGCGTTTTGAAGCCGTTCCGGTGCTGAAGCCTGCAGAGGACAACCGGATGGTGCTTTATCCGGTGCTTCTCGTCACCATCATCCTGCTTTATGCGCTGGCCGCATTGATCCGGCTGGCTTATTACAACGTCACCGAAGAGGAACGGGCTAAGACCGAGGGCGGTGTCCGGAAAACCTATGTAGGTCTTCCGGTGACCAACGCAGCTTTGATCTTCCCTACCGTTATGCTGATCCAGTTCAGTACGAAGATCGACATCACACCGGTGTATTTTGCGGTGATGGCCATTACAGCCTTCCTGTTCCTGTCACGTATCCCCATTCCGAAGCTTCATACCAAGGGTATACTGGTCATGGTAGGTATCGGCGTGGCTGAAGCGGTGGTACTTATCGTGCAGCTGATCGCAAAGTTCGCGTGATCCTCAGGTTACATAGGTTTATTCCGTTGGAGATTGGAAATTATCGTATTACGTATATTAGGAGGTTTGGGGTGGAAGTACTTCAGTTTCTTTACCATACTGCGCCCGGACGGATCCTGTTAAAACCGCTCTGCAGTCGGACGCTGTCCAAAATCTGCGGAGCGTTTTTAAATTCGCGGCCGTCCAAGGTGCTGATCCCGGGATTCCTGAAGAGCTCGGGGATCGACACGGAAGAGTATGAGATGGATGGTTTTACCTGCTTTAATGATTGTTTCTGCCGGCAGATCAAGGAAGGCAGACGACCGGTGGATCGGGATCCTTCCCATATGGTCTCTCCCAGCGACGGACTTTTGTCGGTACTGCCCATTGAAGAGGGAGTTGTGATCCCGGTAAAACAGAGCAGGTTCACCGTGGAGGGAATGCTGAAGGACCGGAAGCTGGCGGAACGTTATCGCGGCGGGCTTTGTCTGGTCTATCGTCTTCGCGTGAACCATTTCCATCGTTACGGTTATGTGG
This sequence comes from Eubacterium sp., assembly GCA_017634475.1. Classification (GTDB taxonomy): domain Bacteria; phylum Bacillota; class Clostridia; order Lachnospirales; family Lachnospiraceae; genus Eubacterium_Q. The sequence continues at coordinate 14,180 of JAGBNH010000054.1, read as the reverse complement.
AAACCGGACGGAAATCGAAGAACCGGTTCATTTCCGGAAAGCTTCATACCGTACAGCCCATCGCACTGGAATGCGGTCCGGTATTTATGGAGAACTGCCGGGAGTATACCTGCATCAAGACCAAACAGTTTGGCGTGCTGACACAAATGGAGGTCGGGGCCATGCTGGTGGGTAAGATCAAAAACTATGAGAAGGGTGCGCTGGATGTGACCCGGGGCGAGGAGAAGGGAACCTTCCTTTACGGAGGCTCCACCATCATCGTACTGGTGGAGCCCGGGAAGGTGAAGATCGATCCCGCGATCCTGGAAGCAAGTTCGCGGGGCGAGGAAACGCCTGTAAAATGGGGACAGACGGTGGGACAGACCCTGTAATGCAAGAATCAAAAAGGTCGAATGCTAACATGAGTACAGAAGAAAAAGAAATAAAACCGGCGGATGCTGAGACGAGTACAGAAGAAAAAGAAGTAAAAGAGGTAAAAAAAGGAAAACCGGTGAAGAAGTGGAAGCTGATCGTAACCTTCGTACTGCTTTTCCTTTTTACCTTCCTTACTGCGGCGGTCCTCTGGGCGCTGGGCTCCTGGAGCCTGCTCACCATGGATGAGCTGCTCTGGCATCTGAAGGTATCCCTGAAGGGCACAAATCCGGACATGATCTGGAGCTTTGTCCTGATCTGCGGCGGAAGCGCCATCGGTGTGACCGGTCTGGCGGCGTTCCTGCTGTTCCTGTTCCGGAAGGAACCCCAAACCTTCCGCAGGGTCTTTCGGATATCCTTCATCGCGTCCTTTGTCATCCTGGCTGTGGGTCTCGTCAGCGGATGGTTCGGACTGGGCATAGGCCCCTTCCTGAAGGATTATTTTACGGTATCACCCTATATCACCGACAATTACGTGGATCCGGGAACAGTTAAGCTTACTTTCCCGGAGAAGAAAAGAAATCTCATCGTGATCTACATGGAATCCATGGAAATGACTTTCATGGACGGAGAAAACGGCGGAGCATTTCCGGAAAATGTGATCCCGGAGCTTACGGTACTGGCAAAGGATAATGAGGATTTCTCCGGCAAAAGCGAGATCCGGAATGGCGGTATCGCTCTTCCGGGCGCCATCTGGACCATGGGGGCCCTCTTCGGCACCACCACCGGCCTTCCGTTAAAGACCCCTATGGGGCAGAACGGTATGTCCATCGATGATGACTTCTTCCCCGGAGTGGTGAATCTGGGGGACATCCTGAAGAAGGAGGGCTATAACAACCGGCTCATCATGGGTTCGGCTGCGGGCTTCGGCGGCTGCCGGCATTTTTATGAGTCCCACGGAGATTTCACCATACACGACTATGATTACGCCATCGATACCGGCCTGATCCCTGAGGATTACAAGGTCTGGTGGGGCTATGAGGATGAAAAGGTCTTCCAGTATGCCAGAGACGAGCTTCTGGAGCTGGCGCAGGGGAATCAGCCCTTCCAACTGGTGCTGCAGACCATGGATACGCATTTTGAGGATGGACACTGGTGCCGGAACTGCACCTATGATTTCGGGGATAACCGCTATGCCAATATCATGCACTGCTCCTCCCGGATGGTAGCGGAATTCGTGCATTGGATCCAGAAACAGGATTTCTATGAGAATACCACCATCCTCATCACAGGAGATCATCCTACCATGGATAAGAATTTCTGTGATGATGTGCCGGAAACCTATCAGCGGAAGACCTTTACCTGCATCATCAATTCGGCGGTAACGGCGGCGGATCCCGATAAGACCAGGGTGTTCTCCACCTTCGACCTGTTCCCCACCACTCTGGCGGCACTGGGGGTTAAGATCGACGGAGAACGACTGGGACTGGGAACGAATCTTTATTCCGATATGCCGACCCTGATCGAGCAGAACGGGCTGGAATCCACCACGGAGGAGATCAGCAAGCACTCCCGGTTGATGGACGATATGTATATGGGCAGGTTCGTGAGTCCCTTCTTCGAGGGTTCTCACTGAAACCGGTTTACAACAGAGAAAAACGAGGGTATCATTAATTCACGTTTTACGATAAGGAGGAAACACCATGGAACGAAAGAATCTTGCGGCTGAGCTTGGACTCACCACCTATCCCGGACGGGGTATCGTCATCGGACGTACGCCGGATGCAAAGTATGCGGTATGCGCCTACTTCATCATGGGCCGGTCAGAGAACAGCCGGAACCGTGTATTTACCGAGGAGGGAGAGGGTATCCGGACGGAAGCTGCAGATCCGGCGAAGCTTGAGGATCCCAGCCTGATCATTTACGCACCGGTACGGGTGCTGAAGGGAAATATCATCGTGACCAATGGTGATCAGACCGATACCATCTATGACGGACTGGAAAAGGGACTTACCTTTGAGGAGTCTCTCCGCAGCCGGGAGTTTGAGCCGGATGCACCGAATTATACCCCCCGGATCTCCGGACTCATGAAATTCGATGGAGAGAAGCCCTACAGCTACGATATGTCCATCCTGAAGTCCAACAATGGTGATCCTTCCCAGTGCAACCGTTACACCTTCAGCTATGATAATCCCAAGGCCGGAGAGGGACATTTCATCCACACCTATATGGGTGACGGTAATCCGCTCCCCAGCTACGAGGGTGAGCCTACGCCGGTGGAGATCCCGGACATGGGTGTGGCAGATTTCGCCCAGCTGGTATGGAACTCCATCGATCCGGACAATAAGGTTTCTCTGTTTGTGCGGTTTGTTGAGATCGCAACCGGCCACGCAGAGACCATGATCATCAACAAGAACACCAAGGTAAAATAAATAAGACCAGAGGTTTCCGGTACTCCCGGATGAGCTATGGAAGAGAATAAGGAGAAAAGGATCAATGAATGAATTCGAACTGAAGTATGGCTGTAATCCCAATCAGAAGCCGTCCCGCGTGTTCATGAAGGACGGAAGCGAACTGCCCATCACCGTGGTAAACGGTCGTCCGGGCTATATCAATCTGCTGGATGCCCTGAACGGCTGGCAGCTGGTAAAGGAGCTGAAGGCGGCAACCAGGCTTCCGGCAGCAACAAGCTTTAAGCATGTATCTCCTGCCGGTGCTGCAGTGGGCCTTCCGCTGACTGAGATGGAGAAGAAGATCTACTGGGTGGATGATCTGGGAGAGCTTTCTCCTCTGGCCAGCGCCTATGCACGGGCCCGGGGTGCGGACCGTATGTCCTCCTTCGGTGATTTCATTGCACTGTCCGACATTTGCGACAAGGATACCGCAGCCCTCATCAAGAGAGAGGTGAGCGACGGCGTGGTTGCTCCCGGCTATACGGATGAAGCCCTGGAGCTGCTGAAGCAGAAGAAGAACGGGAACTATTGTGTGATCCGGATCGATCCCGATTATGTTCCGGCCCCCATCGAGACCAAGGATGTGTTCGGCGTGACCTTCGAGCAGGGAAGAAATGAGCTGAAGATCGATGACGAGCTCTTCAGCAATATCGTTACGGATGCAAAGGAGATCCCGGAATCCGCAAGGATCGATCTGGCCATTGCCATGATCACCCTGAAGTATACCCAGTCCAATTCCGTATGCTATGTTAAGGGCGGTGCTGCCATCGGTATCGGTGCCGGACAGCAGTCCCGGATCCACTGCACCAGACTGGCGGGGGATAAGGCGGACAAGTGGTTCTTGCGTCAGTCACCCCAGGTACTGAACCTGCCCTTTAAGCCGGGTATCCGTCGTCCGGACCGTGACAACACCATTGATGTGTATATCAGCGATGATTACGAGGATGTTATCGGTGACGGCGAATGGGAGAAGTACTTCACCGAGAAGCCGGCTGTATTTACCCGGGAGGAGCGTAAGGCCTGGCTGAAGAACAACACGGATGTTACCCTTGGCTCCGATGCCTTCTTCCCCTTCGGTGATAATGTGGAGCGGGCAAACCGCAGCGGCGTACGTTATATCGCACAGCCCGGCGGATCCATCAGGGATGACAATGTGATCGAGACCTGCAACAAGTACGGCATCGTGATGTGCTTCACCGGTATCCGTCTGTTCCATCACTAATCCGTTAAGGCTTGCACAAAGCGTTGACCACATGGAAAAACGTTAACGAAAAAATTAACCGCATAAAAAAATCTCCGGCAACTGCCGGAGATTTTTTGTATGCTCTTTTTTCAAGCCGGTACAGCAGACCGGTCATTTCGGATCGCTGTACTAGTTGTTGGAACGTCCGAAGAGACGGAGCAGATACAGGAACAGGTTGATGAAGTCCAGATACAGCTCCATAGCGCCGTAAAGTCCGACCACGTTGAGATCGTATCCTGAGGGGTTGGCTGCCATTCTCTTGATCTTCTGTACATCATAAGCGGTAAGGCCGGTGAAGATCACAACGCCGATAATGCTGATCAGAGTGGACAGTCCCGAAGAACCGATGAACAGATTGATCAGAGAAGCGATGACGATACCGAAGAGTCCGATCATCAGGATCGTTCCCAGTTTGGTAAGATCAAGCTTCGTAAATGCGCCAAGCAGTGCCATTACGCCGAAGATGCCGGCTGCAATGAAGAATACCTGTGTAATGGAAGCCTTTGTGTATGCAAGGAAGATAACGGAAAGTGTAAGTCCGTTGACTACCGAGTAGACAAAGAACAGGATCGCCGAAAGAACCAGATTGTTCTTCTTCATTGCCACATTTGCAGCGATCACAACGGCGAATTCAGCAACGATAAAGATGATGAAGCCGTAACGTGAACCGTAAACAAGTCTTCCCAGAGCGCCGCCCTCAGACCATGAGGTGGCAACGAGCAGGGCAGTGATGCCGGTAACCAGAAGGGCAATGAACATGAACAGGAAGGAGCGTGTCAGAACGGTCTGAACGCTGAGGGCCTGTCCGTAACCCTGTGCCTGCTGAGCCGGCATGCCGAAAGCTCCTCTTCCGTAGCTTGAACTCATCTGCTGCTGGTACAGCTGCTGCTGATACATCTGCTGAGGATTCTGCTGATACTGATTTCCGTACTGGTTCTGACCGTAGCCCTGACCCTGGGGATACTGACCCTGCGGGTACTGGCCCTGGTTATAATACTGGTTACCATACGGATTGTTCTGATTGGGATCGTAATTATCTGCCATTGAAAACCCATCCTTTCACAATAATCGTAATATAGTTTCTTGCCTGTTCCCGGATGACAGACCGACAAGTCGACATAACGGGAACGTCGTGATTAAGTTATCATAGTTTTATTCAAAATACAAGGATATTTCAAAAAGTTCATACTCCTGAACAGAAAAATCCCCCTTCTTTCGTTGTCTTTTGTGCAGAATTCAAGTATGATAGAGGGGTGGGTTCCATCCGCAATTACTATGCCGGTGCATGGACCGGCCAACCTGAGGTGTGTTATGCTGCGAGAGGGATCGCTGGAGGAAATCTCCGACGGACGTTTATACCAACTGAATGATATGGTGAAGGCGGAGTGTGCCGGATGCGTGGGCTGCAGTAAATGCTGCGAAAGCGACATGGGTACATCCATCACACTGGATCCCTATGATGTCTGGATGCTCTGTAAGGGCACCGGCCGGAGCTTTAACGATATGCTGGAGCAGGAGATCCGGGTATCCCTGCTGGACGGACTGATCCTGCCCCATATGAATATGGAGCAGGGCTGCCGGTTCCTGAACAGTGAAGGACGCTGCAGCATTCATCCCTACCGGCCATCCATTTGCAGACTGTTCCCGCTGGGAAGGTATTACGAAAACGGCGATTTTCAGTATTTCCTGCAGGTCAATGAATGTACCAGGAAGAACCGCACCAAGGTCAAGGTACGGAAATGGATCGACATAGAACCCATTGAGGAGCATACGGCCTTTGTCCGGAAATGGCATAATTTCCTGGGGCTGGCAAGACGGAAGGTCCGGGAGGCAAAGGATCCGAAGCAGATCCGGAATTTCATGCTGTTTCTGCTGGAGCTGTTCTACGTGACGGAGTATGAGGGCCCGGATCAGGATGCGCCGGCCGCGGCTCCTTCCGGATATGAAGTGTTCTTCACCCAGTTCCAGCGGCGCCTTAAGGTGGCGCTGATAGAGATGAAGAAGATCCTCAGATGAATCATATAAAATTTAGAATACAGGGGGTGTAAAATGAACAAGGAAGCTATGTACAAGCTGGGCTACGGACTGTATGTCCTGACGGCCAGGACAAAGGAAGGGAAGGATAACGGCTGCATCATCAATACAGCCATTCAGGTCACCACCACGCCGAACCGCATTTCCATCTGCGTGAACAAGGCGAATTATACCCATGATATCATTCATGAGACCGGAGAGTTTAACATCTCCATCATTTCCGAGAAGGCGGAGTTCGGCCTTTTCACCCACTTCGGTTTCCAAAGCGGACGGAATGTGGACAAATTCGCCGGCTATGGCGATGCCGTACGGGCGAATAACGGGCTCTTCGTCATCACGAAGGGGATCAATGCCTTTATTTCCGGGAAGGTGGTGCAGGAGGTGGATCTGGGTACCCATACCATGTTCATCGCGGACGTTACCGACGGCGGCGTGCTGAACCAGGATCCTTCCGCAACCTACAGCTATTATCAGTCCAACATCAAGCCGAAGCCGCAGAAGACGGAGGTTAAGGGCTGGCGCTGCAAGATCTGCGGATACATTTATGAAGGCGAAGAGTTGCCGGAGGACTTTATCTGTCCCACCTGCAAGCACGGTGCCATCGATTTTGAAAAGATCGTATAACTGAAAAATCTATTATAATTTTGGAGGAAGAAAATGAAGCGCATTGGTTTTATCGGGATCGGAAATATGGGTTCAGCCCTTTTCTCGGGCTTTGTGGCAGCGGGGAAGCTTACCCCGGAGCTGGCTTACGCCTATACCCCCATCCCGGCGGAGCTTAAGGCAAAGCACGAAGAGCTGGGGATCAATCCCTGCGAGTCCCTGAAGGATATGCTTTCGAAGGTGGATATGATCCTGATCGCATGCAAGCCTGCACAGGTGATCGAGAATGCAAGGGTCATCCTTGAGACGACCCCGGATATGCCGGTGATCTGTATCGCGGCAGGCTTCTCCCTGGAGAAGTTCCGGGAGAACGGACTGGCAGATCTTAAAGTGCAGTGCATCATGCCGAATACTCCGGCACGGATCCGCGACGGCGTGACTCTGTTTGAAGAGTGTCACAACATGACGGAGGAGGATAATGCCTATGCGAAGGATCTGCTTTCCGCAGTAGGTTCTGTAGAGGTGCTGGCACCCCATCTGATGAAGATCGGCATGGTGATCACCAGCTGCAGCCCGGCCTTTGTGGATATGATGATCGAAGCCTATGCGGATGCGGCTGTAAAATATGGTATCCCCAGAGCGACGGCGTATCGTCTGGTGAGCGGTACCCTTCACGGCGCATCCGGTCTGCAGATCGCTACCGGAGAGCATCCGGGGGTCCTGAAGGATCAGGTATGCTCCCCCGGCGGGACCACCATCCGCGGTGTGGCAGCGCTGGAAGCCTGCGGTTTCCGGAATGCCTGCATCGAGTCGGTGGATGAAGTGATGAATTCCTGATGACGGAACCGGTGGAGACGAAATGGTGAACGAGAAAAAAAGACCGGTGATGAAGCGTTATAAAAACCTTCTGTTCGGCAGGGCTCTCCCGGCGGGGATCCTTATCGCCCTTCAGGTGACCTGGCTCACCGTGGGGTGGATGCAGCTGTTGGAGTATTTTCCGATCCTGACGAAGATCATGCAGTTCCTTTCCGTGGTCTTCGTGATCCTGCTGCTGAATGACCGGAATGAACAAACTGAATATAAGCTGATCTGGATCATTATCGTTCTGCTGTTTCCCATTTTCGGCGCACCCTTCTACTACCTCTTCGGCAACCGGAAGCCGGGCCGGGGCTTCAAGCGCCGGCTGGATGCGGCGGATGTGAAATACCATCTGTCCTATCTGCAGGACCGGAAGACCACGGATGCATTTGTCCAGAAGGATGTGCGTGGAGCGAGCACCGCGAAGTATATCTTCACCGATAAATATTTCCCTGTGCATCAGAATACAGAGGTCACGTACTACAACAGCGGCGAGTCGCTGCTTGCGGGGATGATGGATGCCATCCGGGGAGCGGAGCATTTCATCTTCATGGAGTATTTTACCATTGAGGTGGGAGATGTATGGGAACCCATGCTGGAGCTCCTGATCGAGAAGGCCAACCAGGGGGTTCAGGTGGCACTTCTCTATGATGATTTCGGGTGCGCCCAGTACCTGCCCCGGAATTATGCCAGGGAACTGAATAAGATCAGTCCCAATCTGATCTGCCAGAAATATAACCGGATGGTGCCTTTCTTTTCCGTATTCATGAATAACCGGGATCACCGGAAGATGCTCATCGTGGATGGGCATACCGGTTTCACCGGCGGCATGAACCTGTCTGACCGGTATGTGAACATCAACAGTCCCTACGGACACTGGAAGGACGCGGGTGTCCGGCTGGTGGGAGACGCCGTGTGGAATATGACCCTGATGTTCTGTGAAATGTGGGAGTCGGTGGATATCGAAGCCTACAAGCGGAACCGGAAGCGGGAGCGTCTGCTCCGGCGGCTGAACCGGAAGCTGGAGCATAACCGGAATACCGAGAGGACGGAAGGCAAGCTGGCACAGCTGGGCCTGGATGAGGATGAGAAGAAGCTCTTCCAGGATCTGGTGGACGAGATGAAGGACCTGATGCCTCATCGTTACCGGGAGCCGGTGTACAACGAGGCTTTCGTGCAGCCCTATGGGGATGGTCCCTTTGACGCGGTTCCCCTTGCGGAAAATGTGTATATCGAGCTGATCAATCAGGCGAAACGAAGAATCTTCATGTTTACGCCCTATCTCATCATGAGCGACGAGCTGACCAGGGCCTTCTGCCTGGCCGCAAGACGGGGGGTGGATGTGAGGATCGTGGTTCCGGGCATACCGGACAAGAAGCTGGTCTACCGGCTGACCCGGGCCTCCTTCCCCCATCTGAAGCAGAATGGTATCCGGATCTATACCTACACTCCTGGCTTCCTGCATTCCAAGGTCATGCTGTGCGACAGCTCCAAGTGTGTGGTGGGAACGGTGAACCTGGATTATCGCAGCCTGTTCCTTCACTTCGAGGATGCGGTCTACATCTGCGATGACAAGACCGCAAGCCGGATCTATCTGGACTTCCGCGAAACCTTCAGGAAATGTCATGAGGTAACGGAAGAGGACACGAAGCGATCCGTTCCGGGACAGATCCTGGACTCCGTCCTGCAGATCATCGCACCGATGCTTTAATATCAAAAATTATTGATAATCGGCCCGATTGCTTGATAATTCCAGAGGGCATGTGTTAATATCCCGATTAGCACACTGATGAGCAGAGTGCTAAAAGGAGGATGTAAACATGCAGGAAATGCAGCCCAATAAGAAAAAAACGGCATCTTTTGTGATGGTTATGCTGCTGATCTTCGCGGTGATCAACATTTTTGTCTATTATCGGTTCATGAATCAGCAGATCACTGAGGTGGGCTATAATGTCTTCATGGAGAAGATCGAAAAGAAGACCATCAAGGAGGCTTCGATCCAGTCCAATCAGATCCTTTTCAAGGATACGGACGGAAATGTATATAAGACCGGTCTCATGGAGGATCCGCAGTTATATGAGCGCCTGTACAAGTCCGGCGCAACCTTCGGGGCCGAGATCATCTCTCAGACCAATCCGATCCTGTACTACGGCGTTATGCTGCTCCTGCAGTTCGGACTGATCTTCTTCCTGTGGAGGTTCGTCTCCAAACGTTTGATGAAGCGAATGGGGGATAACCCGGATATGCTATCCTTCTCCATGGGCTCCGGAAAGAGCAACGCACGGGTATATGTGAAATCCAACAATGACGTGCGCTTCCGGGATGTGGCCGGTGAGGAGGAGGCGAAGGATCTGCTGTCTGAGATCGTTGGCTATCTTCATGCTCCCGAGAAATATACGGAGATCGGTGCTACATTGCCCAAGGGCGCCCTTCTGGTAGGCCCTCCGGGTACAGGTAAGACCATGCTGGCCAAGGCTGTGGCCGGTGAGGCGGAGGTTCCCTTCTTCTCCATCTCCGGTTCGGAATTCGTGCAGATGTTTGTGGGAATGGGTGCCGCCAAGGTGCGGGATCTGTTCAAGCAGGCCAAGGAGAAGGCACCGTGTATCATTTTCATCGATGAGATCGACGCCATCGGTAAGAAACGTGATGCGTCCCTTACCACCAATGACGAACGGGAGCAGACACTGAATCAGCTGCTTTCGGAAATGGACGGCTTTGAGGGCAACACCGGCGTGGTGATCCTTGCAGCCACCAACCGGCCGGAATCTCTGGATCCCGCCCTGCTGAGACCGGGACGTTTCGACCGTCGTATCCCCGTGGAGCTCCCGGATCTTAAGGGTCGTGTGGATATCCTCAAGGTACATGCAAAGAAGATCAAGATCTCTGAAAATGTGGATTTTGAAGTGATCGCCAAGACTGCCTCCGGTGCTTCCGGTGCGCAGCTGGCCAATATTGTAAATGAGGCTGCACTGAAGGCTGTCCGGGAGGGAAGACGTGTGGTGCAGCAGGATGATCTGATGGAATCCGTGGAGGTAGTCATCGCCGGATACCAGAAGAAGAACAAGATCCTCACCAACAAGGAGAAGCTTGTGGTGAGCTATCATGAGGTGGGACATGCGCTGGTTGCAGCCATGCAGACCCAGTCCGCACCGGTGACCAAGATCACCATCATTCCCAGGACCAGCGGAGCCCTGGGCTATACCATGCAGGTGGATGAGGATGAGCGGAACCTGATGACTAAGACGGAGCTCATGAATAAGATCGCCACCCTGGCAGGCGGGCGGGCAGCGGAGGAGCTGATCTTCAACGAGATCACCACCGGTGCATCCAATGATATCGAGCAGGCCACCAAGTATGCAAGAGCCATGGTGACCCGGTTCGGCATGACCGAGGAATTTGACATGGTAGCCATGGAGGTGGTGACCAACCAGTATCTTGGCGGCGACACAAGCCTGGCCTGTGCGCCGGAAACACAGACGAAGATCGACCGGATGGTAGTGGAGATCGTCCAGAAGCAGCATAAGAAGGCACGGGAGATCCTGGAGGCAAATGTACAGAAGCTCCACGAGATCGCCAAGCATCTGTTCGAGAACGAGACCATAACCGGTGAGGAGTTCATGGATATCCTGAATTCCAGTGAGAATACATTGCTCACAAAGCCGTCAGAGTGATCTCTGACTCGTAAAAGGAAGAGGAAGGGGGAGAAGCATGAAGGTTAGGGAGTATGCGGCGATGCTGGAACCGGTCTGCCGAAAGGCGGACGAGGTGGATGAATCGCTCTATGAGGAGTACGGGGTAAAACGGGGACTCCGGGATAAGAACGGAAAGGGTGTTCTTACCGGCGTTACCAATATATCCAAGATCGTTTCTTCCAAAATGGTGGACGGAAAAGAGGTTCACTGCGACGGGGAGCTCTGGTACCGGGGCTACAACGTCATTGACATGGTAAAGGATTTCGGGTTCAAGCGGTTCGGCTTCGAAGAAGTTTCGTATCTGCTGCTTTTCGGCGAGCTTCCCACGGAGGAGGAGCTTAAGGAATTTAAGGCAATGCTGGGGTCTCTTCGCACACTTCCCACAAACTTTACCCGGGACGTGATCATGAAGGCACCGAGCCATGATATCATGAATTCCATGACCAAATCGGTACTGACACTGTCCGCCTATGATGACAACGTGTCGGATCTGTCCATTTCCAATGTTCTTGCCCAGTGTCTCCGGCTGATCAGTGAGTTCCCGATGCTGGCGGCATACGGCTACTGTGCATATAATCATTATGAACGGGATGAGAGCATGTACATCCATTTCCCGGATCCGAAGATCGGGACAGCGGAAAATGTACTGCGTCTTCTTCGTCCCAACAAGGAATATACCACCCTGGAGGCTCAGGTGCTGGATGCGGCGCTGGTGCTCCACGCCGAGCACGGCGGAGGAAATAACTCCACATTTACCACCCGCGTGGTATCCTCAGCGGGTTCGGACACCTATTCTGTTATGGCAGCGGCCCTGTCATCCCTGAAGGGACCGAAGCACGGCGGGGCGAACCTCAAGGTGATGCAGATGATGGAAGATATCCGGGCCCATGTGCCGGATCATAAGGATAAGGACAGGCTGAAGGATTATCTGGCGAAGATCGTGGATAAGCAGGCCTTTGACCGGATGGGGCTGATCTATGGCATGGGTCATGCCATTTATTCCATATCGGATCCCCGGGCGAGAGTCTTCCGGAAATTCGTGGAGAAGCTGGCGGTGGAGAAGCATCTGGAGGAGGAATTCGAGCTCTATGCAGAGATCGAAAAAATGGCTCCGGAGATCATCGCCGAAAAGCGAAAAATCTATAAAGGTGTCAGCGCAAATGTAGATTTTTACAGTGGATTTGTGTATAATATGCTTGGAATACCGACCGAGCTCTATACACCGATCTTTGCGATAGCGCGTATAGTTGGCTGGTCTGCGCACAGAATCGAGGAATTAATCAATGTGGACAAGATTATTCGGCCAGCTTACCGATCGATCATGGTTGAACGACGGTTTCAACCCTACGAGGAACGTACAGCCGCCCGTGACTAGAAATGCGGCTCCGGTCCTGCCGACGGATATCAGCCCGGCATATGCCGTGAGCTGTTCTTTTTGCTATGCCGATGAGATAAATCGAAAGAGAACCGGAACATATCCCGCAGATGCTGTTATCACGCTGCGGGAATTGCTCCGGTTTGATTTTTTGGTCTTTTTAGGCTACCTGTATGATCCGGAGAGTGCGGAGCCGGTACGGCAGGTGGCTTTCGCCAACGAGCTGCTGGATATAAAGCTTACCACCCAGCAGTTCTTCAGCTTCCGCAGTGAAAACAGTCTTGATCCCGATCTGTTAAAGAAAATCCCCGATTCCCTGAAATACTTTGTAAAGGATGACCTGTCCCCCCAGTCCAGGAGGACGGAGTCCGGCGTGTCCATTTCCCGGTTTCTGGTGAATACTTTCCGGGATCTGGGATTGGAATATATCGCTTACGGCGGCGTCAGTGATCTGGAGGTGCAGCGTCTCACCGACTATATCAATATGCTGAACGATTTCCTGAAGTCCTATGATCTGTACTATGCCCATGATCCCCTCAGGATGGGAGGAAAGGGTGATCCGAACTACGGTATGCCCAGAGTGCAGCAGGCCATGCCGGATGCTACGGTGGACATGACGGTTGCGGCTTCCTACTTCGTTGAGGATGAGAAGCCGGTGGTTCATACGGTGCTGGAGGGGATCGATTATCCCGAAGCTCCGGAGAAATACAGGAATGGTATCGATATGCCGGGATACAAGGAAAAACCGAAGAATTTCGGCAGTCCGGCAGAGGATAAGGGAACCAGAGGAAATGCGGCCATCCGGCGGGCGGAGGAAGAGGATCTTTCTCCCGCGCTGAACAGGGATGAAAAGCAGGAAGGTAAAGAGGCGCCAAAGGGGCGGATCGAACGACGGCAGGCAGAAGCGGAGCAGCAGATCTCCGCGCCTTCCCAGTCCTCCGTGGAGGATCTGATGGAGGAGCTGGATCGTCTCATCGGCCTGAAGGCGGTGAAGAAGAACCTGAACAATCTGATCAACGTGATCAGGATCCGGAAGCTCCGGGAGAAGATGGGACTGGCCAAGGCGGAGATGTCCCTGCATATGGTCTTCTCCGGAAATCCCGGTACCGGCAAGACCACGGTGGCCCGGCTCCTGGCCAGGATCTACAAGGCCCTGGGGGTTGTGAGCAAGGGGCAGCTGGTGGAGGTTGACCGGGCAGGCCTGGTGGAAGGCTATGTAGGGCAGACCGCCCAGAAGACCCAGGAGGTCATTGACAGTGCCATGGGTGGTATCCTCTTCATTGATGAGGCCTACACCCTGACCAACAAGAAGGAGAACGGGGATTTCGGCCAGGAGGCTGTGGATACCCTGCTGAAACGGATGGAGGATGACCGGGACAGCTTCGTGGTGATCGCCGCAGGCTACAGCGGTCCCATGGAGGAATTCCTGCAGTCCAACCCGGGACTCCGGTCCAGGTTCAGTAAGGTGATCGAGTTCGAGGACTATACCGAGAGTGAGCTCTATACCATTTTCTCGAAAATGTGCAGCGAACAGGATTACTCCCTCACGGAGGAGGCGGATCAGCACGTGA
>JAGBNH010000053.1 GCA_017634475.1 Eubacterium sp. | reverse complement strand
TCATTGAAAGGCTCTCCTTTTCTGTTACTTCTTCAATCCCTCTCTCCAGGTGGCGGGCTTAAACTCGTTGATGATGGGAAGCAGTCGCTTGTCCACATCAATCTTCAGTACGGAATTGAAATTGTTGGTGGCGATCATCTGACCTGCGAAGCCTACGATCACTACGATCTCCTGATCGTTGAAGAACTTGCGCAGACGGTCGAAGATCTCATCGGACACATCTGTGGGGTCCTTTACGATGGCCCTGCCGAGATCGGTGAGTACGGTCTCCTTCTCGTCATATTCCAGGTTTGCGGGATCCAGTCCCAAACCCTTTACATCACTGATAAAGAACAGGGAGCAGAGCTGGCAGGAGTTGGTGGTGGAAATAGCGTGTGCATAAAGCACTGCATCCTTCTCACCGATCACCTCCACCAGACGATTCCATGAGGTATACCATGCCATGTAGGCATCGTAGGTTGCCGCATCATTCAGCAGTCCCCTCTTCATGTTGGTCACGGCATTTCTTCCTGCCAGTTCGTCATAGCGCTCCTTCTCAGCGCCTGTTGCTTCTTCCTGTGCTACTAATTTATTCTTGCCATTGTTTTATTCTCCTTATGTTTATATTTTCTTTTTCAGATATAATTCTTTTGACTCGTCCATGGGATCCTTCGCTTCGCTCAGGATGACAGACTTTCTTTCATTCTGAGGAAAATGCTTAGCCTTCCGGTGCCGTGCTCACGGCAGCGAGTGCGTGCAGGGAAAGCGTTTGCAGGACGTCAGGCCGAAGAATCCACCGGCCGGTCCACCGATTCTCACAGGGCCAACCTCAGGATGGCCTGGAATCTGTCCGCATCCAGCGGCAGATAATGTCCTACGGTTCCGTTTCTTGTGGCACGCTTTGCCATCACTTCGAAATCCTTATCGTCGATGCCGAATTCCGAAAGTGTTGTCCGAAGTCCCAGCTTCTTGAAGAATCGTTTCAATTCCTCCGAAAGCAGCTCCGCACGCTCCGCTTCGCTGCGGTCATAGGGATCCGCACCGTATACCCGGCTGGCCAGAAGCGCCAGTCTCCAGGGCTTCTCCCTGGCCATATACCGTGTCCAGGCTGTGAAGACCACTGCCATTCCTTCACCATGAGTCAATCCGTACTGTGCGGACAGCTCATGCTCGATCCGGTGGGAACCCCAGTCTGCACTGCGTCCCGCATCCAGGAAATTATTGTGGGCCACGCTTGCCAGCCACTGCAGCTCGGCACGGGCATTGATATCCTTCGGATCCTTGATGAGGCGATCGGCATTTACCAAAAGCGCCCGGATCGCACCCTCAATGAGATAGTCCGTTACATCCGAATTTTTTTCATCGGAGAAATACCGCTCCAGCAAATGTGCATACACATCAGCAATACCTACTGCCGTCTGATATTCCGGAAGATTTACGGTGTAGCGGGGATTCATGATGGCGAACTTCGGTATGATCCGATCATCCTCGAAGCCCAGCTTCCACTCACCGCTGGAAATGATGGCTGCGTTGGAGGTCTCCGAACCGCTGGAAGCGGTGGTGGCGATAACGCCCACGGGAAGAACCTTGTCCGGAACTACGCCTTTTTCAAAGAAGTCCCACACATCCCCGTCATAGGGGATACCCAGTGCCACAGCCTTGGCGGTATCGATGGAGCTTCCTCCGCCTACAGCCAGGATGAAATCCGTCTGTTCCTTCTTCCCCTGCTCTGTCAGTCTCCGGACAAGATCCACATCGGGGTTGGGTACCACTTCACCGCTCTCGGTGAAATGGATCCCCAGGGCCGAAACGGCCTTCTCTACCTCTGCATAGATCCCCAGGTCTTTAATGAAGTCCCCGCTGTAGACCAGAAGGAGGGATCTTACCTGATGCTGCCTCAGCAGCTCCGTAAGTTGTTTTTCACTGTCCTCCCCGAAGACGATCTTCGCAGGATTGTAATACGTAAATCCGATCATGGTTTTTCCTCTTTTCGTTACTATGGTTCATGCCGTAAGATCCTTCGCTTTGCTCAGGATGACAGATTGTTGTCATTCTGAGGAGCGTAAGCGACGAAGAATCTTTTCTTTTCGTTGCCCAAGATCCTTCGCTTCGCGCTGCCGCTTGGTCGACTCTTGGCGCACAAGCTTGCGTGCCACCGGCACGCGTGCGCCCGCTCAGGATGACAGGTTGTTGTCATTCTGAGGAGCGTAAGCGACGAAGAATCTTTTCTTCGCGTTGCCCAGGATGACAATTAGTTGAGCGGCACTACTGCTCCGTCGTACTTTCCGTTGATAAAGTCCTTTACTTCCTGACCCTGAAGAACCTCTACAAGTACCTTAAGGCTTGCGTCGTTCTGCTTAGCGGGTGAGGTTGCGATGATGTTGCCGTAGGTCTTAGCTGCAAGACCGTCATTTGCCTCTACGGCCAGAGCCTGGCTTACATGAAGACCACCCTCGATGGCGTAGTTCCCGTTGATGACTGCTACATCCACATCCGGAAGTGCGGAAACCAGCTGCTCCGGTGCCAGCTCCTTGAACTGGATTTTCTTGGGATTCTCTGTAATATCTTCTACGGTTGCGTTGATACCTGCACCCTCCTTCAGGGTAAGCAGACCTTCCTGTGCAAGAAGGAGCAGAGCACGTGCCTCATTTGTTACGTTGTTGGGAACGGCTACCAAAGCACCATCCTGCAGGTCCTTAAGATCCTTGGTGCGTCCTGCATAGATGCCGAAGGGTTCGTAATGGATCGCGCCGATGGATACCAGATCAGAACCGTTTTCCTTGTTGAACTGCTCCAGATAGGGAACATGCTGGAAATAGTTAGCGTCAAGACTTCCTTCGATCACGCCGGTGTTAGGTGTGATGGAATCCTCAAGCTGTACGATCTCAAGAGTGATGCCCTTCTCCTTAAGAATCGGCTTTGCCACTTCCAGGATCTCGGCGTGGGGTGTGATATTTGCACCTACACGGATGGTGGTGCTCTCAGCTGCCGGTGCGGCAGTGGTTGTTTCTACGTTGGATGTATCTGCCGCAGCTGCGGTCTTCTTGGTGTTGTCGCTTCCGCATCCTACCAGGGACAGGGTAAGTACAGCAGTTGCGATCAGGGATAAAAGTTTTTTCTTCATTGGGGTATTCTCCTTTTCATTCTTCTTTTTCACATTAATTCATAGGGTTTTGGGGGTTTTTTGTGTTTTATCTGCCGATTATTCTTCAGGCCTTGCGTTTCTTTTTGGCAAGGAAACCGCCTGCTCCCTGGATCAGCATGACCATGGCAACCAGCAGAGCCACAGTCGTCCAGAGTACATCCGATTGATATCGGTAATATCCATACTGCAGTGCGATGGCACCCAGGCCGCCGCCGCCGATCACGCCTGCCATGGCCGAATAACCAAGTACCGTGGCTACGTTGATGGCCCCGCCCTGAAGCAGAGAAGGTGTAGCCTCAGGTAAAAGGAAATGCAGGATGATATACAGTGGGGATGCGCCCATGGATTCCGCTGCTTCAATGATCCCCGGCTGTACCTCGCAAAGGGAGGATTCCACCATTCGAGCAACGATAGGAATGGCGCCCACCGTAAGGGGAACAATGGATGCCACGGTTCCGATGGATGAACCGGTGACCAGCCTTGTAAAGGGGATCAGAAGCACCAGCAGGATCAGGAAGGGAAGGGATCGCATGATATTTACGATGGTTCCCAGAATGGCGTTTACCGCCTTATTCTCCAGCAGTCTTCCCTTGGATGTGGCATACAGTACGATGCCTGCGGGAAGTCCCACCAGATAGGAAAACAGGGAAGCAAAGAACGTCATGATCAGGGTTTCCCATATTCCGGTTTTTATCACTTCAATGATATACTCGCTCACTCTCTCACCACCTCCGATACGGTTAGTCCGTTCTTTCGGAAAAAGTCGATCACTCTTTCCTGCTGTCCCGGCCGCTCCGGAAGCTCCAGGATCATCTGGCCGTAGCCTATGCCGCCGACACTTTTGGTATTTGCGCTTAGGATATTGACCTTCTCTCCTGTGGATTCCACCAGATTGGCGATGAAGGGTTCGCTGGCTGCCAGTCCGTCAAATACGATCCGGATCAGGCGCCCGTCCGGTCTTGAGGGATCGAAGGGATTTCCCGGTATGATCAGTCTGCTGGCTGCCTTGGATCTCGGTGCCCGGAACACCTCCTGCACATCTCCAACCTCTGCCAGCTCCCCATTGTCGATGATCGCAACTCTGTCGCAGATCTTTTCTACCACAGACATCTCATGGGTGATGATCACGATGGTCAGCTTCTTCTCGCGGTTGATCCGCTGCAGCAGCTCCAGTATCTCTCCTGTGATCTTGGGATCCAGCGCACTGGTCGCCTCATCACAGAGAAGCACCTTCGGATTTGCGGCAAGTGCCCTGGCTATGGCCACTCTCTGCCGTTGTCCGCCGGAAAGTCTTGCGGGATAAACATCCGCCTTGTCGGAAAGATCCACCACCTGAAGCATCTCCTTCGCGATCCTCTTCCGCTCACTCCGTTTCACTCCCGCTATGCGAAGGGGCTGCTCCACATTCTGAAGCACCGTCCGCTGCTGGAGCAGGTTGAAGTTCTGGAAGATCATGGCGATTCCATGCCTCACATTTCGAAGTTCCCTCGGTGAAAGCCCTGCCAGGTCTCTCCCGTAGAATTCGACACTACCTGAGGTCACGTCCTCCAGTCGGTTCAGGGTGCGGACCAGCGTTGACTTTCCCGCACCACTCATTCCGATGATCCCGAAGATCTCCCCTTCCCGGATGGAAAGTTCGATATCCTTAAGTGCCGTGAAATCCTTTCCGTCATTCCTATAGGTTTTGGAGACTGCATTTAGCTGAAATACATTTTCCATTGATCCTCTCTGCCTCCCTCTCGGTTTCCGGCATTCCCTCCTCTCTTAGTGTATGATCGATCTCGTCTTCCATAGTCTGCCTCTCTTTTCGATGCTCATTTCCCCTGCATTTCTCTTTTGGGCAGGGTTCAGGGCAAAGAAAAAGGAGCCTTTATCGCAAAACGGCTCCCGGTCAAATGGCATATATGGATACATGAGATCACTGACATCGCAGCTTCTTCTGAACAAAGACAGCATCGGAACATACCGTCATACATCCATCCATACCTTTAACCCGGGAATCCGACATATAACAGCACATACACATACTCTGATGAAGCGTTGCGATCCTGAACATGGCTCTGATCTCCTTTCCTTACAAATTCATCGTCGCTGACGATGGCGTTATCATATCACCTATTACCTACTATGTCAATAGGTTATTAGACTTTTTTTGAGAAATTTTCGGGCATGAAAAAACCTGCCATTCCACATTTCCCGAAGGCCCGCGGAATGGCAGGTTATTATAGTGTGATGCCCATTTTACAGAGTAACACGCATCATTTTACGTTTTCATTGATCTTAGCCCACAGCTGATCCATCAGCTTCCGGGTCTCTTCCATGATGTGATCTGCACTGACCACCATGGATACACTCTTATCCCGGGTAACCAGCTCCACCTCATTGTTGACTGCGTTCTTCGGTCCGACGATGATCCGTACCGGTACTCCCAGCAGATCCGCATCCGCCAGCATAGCGCCTGCGCTGGCCTTACGGTCATCATAGATCACTTCCACGCCTGCAGCCATCAGCTCATCATAGATCTTGTCTGCGATGGTACGGCATTCGTCCTTATCCACGCGCATGCAGCACAGATGTACCTGCCAGGGCGCGATGGAAATGGGCCAGATCGGTCCGCGTTCGTCGTGCTTTGCTTCCAGAACGGATGCAGCCAGACGGCCTACGCCGATACCGTAGCAGCCCATGATGGGGGTCTTCAGCTCCCCGTTCTCATCGGTATAGGTCATACCCATGGACTTGCTGTACTTGGTGCCCAGCTGGAAGATATTTCCTACCTCGATACCACGGCTGATGCGGATGGTCTTCTTACCGCAGCAGGGGCAGATGCCGCCGCTCTGGATCTTGGAAACATCCACATATTCCACATCCCCGATGTCCCGCTTGATATTGAGACCGGTGTAGTGGTAATCCTCTTCATTTGCGCCGGCGGTAAGGGACTCGATGCCCTCCAGGGACTTATCGTAAATGATCTGGCACTTTGCCTTCTGGTTATAGGGTCCGCAGAAGCCTGCAACGATACCGCTCTCCTGGGTGATCACTGCCGGATGTACCTTCTCGCCCAGATAGTTGGTCAGCTTGGTCTCGTTCACCTCATAATCGCCCCGAAGGAATACGATCACATATTCATCCGTCATGTTCTTCTGATACATAACGGCCTTGCAGGATTCCTCAACCTTGGAATTCAGGAACTTGCATACATCCTCGATGGTCTTGCAGTGAGGAGTCAGTACCTTGGTCAGCTCCGCAGCCGGAGAACATCCGCTGTTATCCACAGTGGTGTCCGCAGCTTCCATATTTGCGCTGTAGCCGCAGGAATCGCAGAGAACGATGGAGTCCTCACCTGCATCCACCAGCAGCATATACTCATGGGATACGCTACCGCCGATCATACCGGAATCCGACTTCACGGAAATGGTCTCCGGGATACCGGCTCTGGCGAAGATCCGGTCATAGGCATGAGCCATACGGTCGTAATACTGCTCCAGATCCTCCTGTGAGGTATGGAAGGAATATGCATCCTTCATGGTGAACTCGCGAACGCGGATAAGACCTGCACGGGGTCTTGCCTCATCCCGGAATTTGGTCTGGATCTGATAGATGGCGAAGGGATACTTCGCATAGGTCTGGCCATATTCACGAACCAGCTGAACCGCTGCTTCCTCATGGGTCATACCCAGCACCATGGGCGCATCATTTCGATCCGTGAAACGGAGCAGCTCATCTCCCACGCTCTGATATCTGCCGGACTCCTCCCAGAGAGAGCCGGGAAGGACCACCGGGAAGAGAACCTCCTGGCAATCCACCGCATCCATCTCCTGACGGATGATATTTTCGATCTTCGCGGTGATCCGCTTCATAGGCGGGTAGAGGGAATAGATCCCGCTTGCTACAAACTTGATGTAGCCTCCCCGCAGGGAGAACACATGGCTGTCGATCACGCAGCCGGTAGGACGATCCTTCGAACGATCACCGACCAGTTTTGCTAATTTCATGACTGTTCCTCCAAATTCTTATATGATTTCAGCATGGACGGGCCCATGCTGTTCCGTACGCCGTATGAATGTAGATTTTAGCACAGTTTATCCGCTCTGTCTATTATAATTATGCTCCGGAAGTCATAGATTCACCCGGGCATACGCACCACCCGGACCGGATCACCCGGCCGGATCTCCGTATCCGCGGGAAGATCGATATAACAGTTACAGTCCAGCAGATTGCTGAGCACCGACGAGGCGTGGCTCTTCACCGGAAGGTATACCTTCCCGCCCTCCTCACGGGCTCTGAGAAATCTGCGCTGTTTATTCTTCTTTGGATATTCACTGCCGGAGATCATCAACCGTTCCTCCGGTTGAAATGTATCGCATCCTGTGATTTTTGCGGCAACAGGCCAGAAATACAGATCGAAATTCACCAGTGCGGCGTAAGGATTACCGGAGAGACTAAGGATGGGGATACCATTCTTCACGCTGCCAATGGTGGGTGTGCCGGGCTGGATATTGACCCGCTGGAAGATCCTCTCTGCTCCTATCTGTTCCAGTACCTCGGGAAGCAGATCCTTCTTTCCCACGGATACCCCTCCCGTGGTGATGACCACATCCGAATCGGTAAGAGCTTCTTCCAGTGCCCTTCGGATCTTCAGCGCATCATCGGGAACGATCCGGCAGTTGGCGATGAAGCCTGCCTCACGGACAGATGCGGAAAGAGTGTAGGCGATGCTGTTATAGATGGTGCCTGCCTGAAGAGGCTGTCCCACCTCCCGAAGCTCGGTGCCGGTGGAAATAATGCTTACGCTGAGGGCGCGGTATACCGGGACCACGTCGATCCCCAGACTCGCCAGCACACCGGCCTCGATCCGTCCGATACGGCTTCCTTTCTGTAAAACCACATTTCCCTTAAGGATATCCTCTCCCACCTTACAGTAATTGGTCCATTGAGATACCCCCTTATAGATCGTGACCACATCCTCGCCGCAGTCCGTATCCTCCTGACGCACCACGGCGTCGTACCCTTCTGGGACTTGGGCTCCGGTCATGATGCGGAGGGCGGTTCCCGCCGGGAAAGATTCTTCGACTCGCTCCGCTCGCTCAGAATGACACGCAGCCGCTGCCGGCCGTTCGTCCTCCCGGAATGATTCTTCGACTCGCTCCGTTCGCTCAGAATGACACGCAGTCGCTGCCGGCCGTTCGTCCTCCCGGAAAGCTTCTTCGACTCGCTCCGCTCGCTCAGAATGACAGGCGGTTTCTCCCGCCAGACATTCTCCCACGACCCGGAGACGAACCGGGTTATCCTTCGTCGCCGACTGCACATCCTCCGACCATACGGCATAGCCATCCATGGCGGATTTCGGAAAGGAGGGAACCGAAAACGGGGCACGGATATCCTCAGCCAGTATCCGGCCGTCAGCATTCAGCAGATGAACACGGACGATTTCGAGAGGGCGATTTATTCTCTTGAGCAGGGCTTCGCGGGCTTCTTCGACCTCTGTAGGTTGGTATTCATTTGTTTTTTCGTTGTTGTTCATCATTTTTTTCCACTGCTTTCGGTTTGTTACTTATGTCATCAAATAAAGAACGGCCTGTCATTCTGAGGGGCGAAGCACCGAAGAATCTTATGACCTGCCAGGGGAAAGATCCTTCGGCTCACTCTGCTCGCCTCAGGATGACAGGCTCTTTTGAAAAAAACACCGGAGCCAAAATACAGAGGTTTTGGCTCCGATGTCTGCAAACTTACATTTTCTCGATATTCACCGCACAGACCTTATACTCCGGGATCCGGGCGAATTCGTCCAATGCAGCGTTGGTCAGCACATTTGCCGGAGAATCCGGGAAATGGAAGGGCATCCAGGTCTCACCCTCGGAAACCTTTCTTCCCACTCTTGCCGTAGCCGTGATGGTGCCGCGTCTGCTGCTGACACGGATCTTCTCGCCGTTTTTGATCCCCAGACGGTCAGCGTCCTTATAGTTCACTTCGATGAAGCCTTCTCCTGCG
>JAGBNH010000052.1 GCA_017634475.1 Eubacterium sp. | reverse complement strand
AAGTTTCGGCCTATAACCTTTAAGATTTTACGCTATTCAAGGATATTTAGAAAGCAACCCCTTATCTTTTCAATGATCGATATATATCATTATATCGAACATGCGTTCTGGCGTCAACCATGAATTGTAAAATAGCCTCGGTATTTACACAGGATATCAGTGAATATTTGAAATGTGACGAGGTGATCAACTTTGATCATCCATCGGTCAGTGAGTTGGCAGATCAGCTATACGGCAAATCGGAGAATGAAACGGATTTCATTCGGCGGGCCTATGAATATGTCAGGGACCGTATATCCCATTCTGCAGATGCAGGAGAGGATGCCGTAACCTGTTCCGCATCAGAGGTTCTTGCCGCCGGGCATGGAATCTGTTTTGCAAAGTCGCATCTTCTTGCGGCAATCCTACGCAGTAAGTCCGTTCCCGCAGGCTTCTGCTATCAGAAACTGATCTTGGATGATGAAACGGCACCGGTTCTGATCTATCATGGACTGAACGGCGTATACATCAGGGAATATGAGAAGTGGATACGTCTGGATGCAAGAGGAAATAAGTCCGGAGTGGATGCGCAGTTTTCCATCGACTTTGAACAGCTGGCATTTCCGATACGTCCTGAAAAGGGCGAAGTCGATAACTGCGTCATTTATCCGGATCCGGATACAGAGGTGGTACGGACGCTGAGATCCAATGATTCCAGGGAAGAGTTATGGAAGAATCTTCCGATGGAGCTGGATTATTTAATGAATTGATTGGAGATTTCTTATATGAAAGTGATCAATTATTTTGACAGTGACAGACAGAGCCATTGGCTGAATGAAATAAAAAAGGGTGACAGTCTGGTATCCTTCTGCACCTATGCGGAAAAGGATGATATCCAGTCCACAGACCTTACTCCCTGGATGGGATTTGTATATACCTTCCCGGAATACAGAGGGCATCATTATGTGGGCCTCTTGATGGAAGAAATAGAACGGCTTGCAAGGAAAGACGGAGTATCTGAGGTCTACATCTCGACCAATCACATCGGACTTTATGAGAAATATGGGTGTGAGTTTAAAGCGGAGATGAAAGACATCGAAGGTGAAACGTCCAGGGTATATGTGAAGAAGATCCAGGAGGCTTAGTAGATGCAGTTTTCAGATATAGATAACGGAAAGACCTTTGATTGGGGAAATACTTCAAAGGATTATGCAAAGTACAGAGACATCTATCCTGATGCATTCTATCGGAGCATATTGGATCTGGGACTTTGCAGGGACAGACAGAAAGTACTGGATATCGGAACGGGAACCGGCGTCCTTCCGCGCAATATGTACCGGTTCGGCGCGAAATGGATCGGAACGGATATTTCAGAAAATCAGATCCAGCAGGCAAAGCTGCTTTCGGCGGAGAGCGGGATGGATATAGAATATTATGCATGCCCGGCTGAGGGTGTTGATTATCCGGAGGATACCTTTGATGTCATCACAGCATGTCAGTGTATCTGGTATTTGGATCCAAAGGTGATAACCGATAAATTTGCACGTATGCTGAAACCGGGAGGAAAGCTTCTGATCCTCTATATGGGATGGCTCCCCTATGAGGATGCAATTGCAGGAAAAAGTGAGGAAATCATTTTAAAGCATAATCCCAACTGGTCTTCCTATGGGGATACCGTTCATCCGGTTTATGTTCCGGAAGAACTGCTTACGAACTTTGACATGGTACTGCAAAAGGAGTTCCGGGTGGACGTTACATTTACAAGAGAAAGCTGGCATGGACGTATGCGCGCCTGCAGGGGAGTGGGAGCAGCTATGGATGAAAATCAGCTTTGCGCATGGAATGAGGAACATATGCGGATGCTGAATGAAAATGCACCGGAAGTCTTCGATGTTAAGCATTATGTTTCGATTGCTGAATTACAGGTGAAGAAATAAAATGATCGGACAACAGGAAAATCGGAAGGCAAGAGATGAAGATGACAGAGAGATCAGACAGATTTTCAGAAATCAAAAACCGGCTTTGTGAGTTGGCAAAGAAGGATGAAAACATTTGGGCGGTGATTGCCATCGGATCATCCACCAGGTCGGATATTCCGGCAGATGAGTATTCGGACCTGGATCTTTTCGTCGTGACGGAAGAGCCTGATCCCTGGTTCTCCGGGGAGTATCCGAAGAAACTGGGGAGGGTAAGCATTTCCTTTCTCGAGCCCACTCTCGGTGGGGGAAAAGAGAGACGGTGCATTTTCGATGAAGATAAGGATGTGGACATGATCGTCCTTACGCCGGATCAGTTTGAGACAGCAGTCCGGGAAGGCGTTGCCGGATGGGTGATGAACCGGGGATACCGGATTCTTTATGATGCGGGATATATGGAGGAAAAATGTGGAAGTTCGCTTTCGGATATGCTGAAGAAGTATGTCTCATCGGCGACTGCCGGGGAGGTAATATCCAAGACGGATTATCTGAATCTGGTTAATGATTTTTATTTTCATAATATCTGGTCATGTAAGAAGTTGCTCCGGGGAGAGCTTTGGTCGGCAAAGATGTGTATTGATGCTTACCTGAAACGACATCTGCTACATATGATCGAGCAGTACCAGCTGGCTCAGGGGAGTGAAGATGTATGGCATGACGGCAGATTTTTGGACCGCTGGGCAGATCCTATAGTTCGGGAGGAATTAAAGGACTGCTTCGCACACTATGACAGTAAGGATTGCGGAGCGGCGCTTATGGCAACGCATAAGCTTTTCGCGAAGATCGCTCCTGTTGTAGCAGAAAAATTGATGATCGATTATCCGCGGGAGACTGAACGCTGTGCATATGAATATCTGAGTCGAAACATTAAAAGGATATAGGATAAGGAAAAGGGTATCGATGGATGCTATGAATGTGAGGACATTATGAAACTGAGAGAATTTAAACAGGAAGATGCAAAGATCATAGCCGGATGGCTTCGAACCGAAGAAGAATTATACAGATGGTCTGCTGACAGATTTAATAAATTCCCGCTTTCGGGAGACGATATCAACGAAAGCTATGGACCGCAGAAGGAATCGGGCCGATTCTTTCCGCTGACGGCGGTTGATGATCAGGGGGATGTTTTGGGACATTTCATTATAAGATATCCGAGAGAGGATGATGACAGCTCGGTACGTTTCGGCTTTGTTATCGTGGATCCTTCCCTCCGGGGAAAGGGATACGGAAAGAAAATGCTTCAGCTCGGAATCGAGTATGTAAGGGAGAAACAACTTGCGTCAAGGATCGATCTGGGCGTATTTGAGAATAACGAGGCGGCAAAGCATTGTTACGAAGCGGTAGGCTTTCGGGAGTATAGCCGGAGGGAATGCGAGATGCCCATCGGAACCTGGACCTGCATCGATATGGAGATCGTATGATCCAAAGAGGAGAACAGAAATGAATTACAGAGTTATCGATAAGGAGAAGTACTACCGGAGCGGGGTGTACCGCCATTTCACAGAGGATTGCAAATGCTCCACCTCCATGACGGCGAGGATCGATGTTACGGATCTGGTGGAGTATTCCAAGCGGACAGGCACTAAATTCTACATCAACTTTCTGTATGTGCTTTCCAAGGTGCTGAACTCAAGGGATGACTATAAGATGGGATATCTCTGGCAGTCGGAGGAACTGATCTGTTATGACAGCATCAATCCGATCCAGTACATTTTTCACGAGGATACGGAAACATGCACGCCGGTGTATACGACCTATTATGAGGATTACGAAGAGTTTTACCGGAACGCCATAAGCGATGTGGAGAACGCAAAGAAGACAAGGGAATACGGTCTGGATCTGATGAACCATCCGAACTGGTTCGATGCATCGTATATTTCCTGGCTGTCCTACGATTCGCTGAATATCGAGCTGCCGGACGGATACTTACATTTTCCTCCCATCATTAACTGGGGGAAGTACCGAGAGGAAGGCGGCAGGCTGATGATGCCGGTAAGCGTCCGCCTGAACCATGCCATAGCGGACGGATTTCTGGTGGCAAATGTATATCGGCTGCTGGAGCAGGAAATGTCGGTATTGGTGAGATGAATGACAAACAGCCGTCAGATGATGATCTGACGGCTGTCTTTCTTTTTTTTGTCCATAAAGCCTATTGACATAGTAGGCGAATGGTGTTATTCTGTGACGGAATTATTGATGAAGGTACAGAGTACGGAGAATCCTTATCCGCTGTACCGGATCCGGAGGAGCAGGAGATCGGGTCAAAGCGAGCATATGATCAAAAGGAAAGGGGGAAGCAGATGAGAGTATCCACCAGAGTAGAGTATGGGGTGATCGCCCTGACGGACATCGTGATCCACAGCGAGAACGGTTCCAGCGTATCAGCGCCGGATATCGCGCAGCGACAGAAGATATCCCACAAATATCTGGAACAGATACTGTTACTGTTAAGACAGGCAGGGTTCATCACAGCACAGAAGGGACTTCGTGGCGGTTATACACTGGCCTGTTCGCCGGAAGAGGTAACGCTGTCGGATGTGCTGAATGCTTTGGATATGAATATCCTGGCAGATATGGATCCGAAAGATGAGGAAGGCGGACTTCGACCGGTGGTGCGTGACTGTTTCTGGGAGAAGATCAATTCGAATCTTAATCAATATGCATCGGGACTTACACTCAAGGCATTTGCAGATCAGTGTAAGAATAAAAAAATCGGTGAAGACTGGGACCTCTATGTGATATGACCGTTATCACGGATCGGTATCGTGCATGATCGGATGTTATTCATTTTCGCTGTACATAGTGACAGAATGGTACAGGAGTATCGTACTGTCGTATATGCGGCGGAACTAAAATCACGGGGGATGGCTGTGAGCGAAAAAACAGAGGAAAAATTTAATACGAGACTACTTCACGGGAAAACGGCGTCCGGCTTCGGGCAGAGGGAGATCCTCCCGCCGATCTCCCAGGTTACGGCTTTTCGGTATGAAAGCATGGAAGAACTGGAGAATGTGTTTCAGCATAAACGTATGGGTTATGCCTATACCCGGATCGGAAATCCCACCCTCACTGCCTTCGAACAGAAGCTGAGTGAGCTGGAGGGCGGCGCAGGAGCTATATGTTGCAGCAGCGGCATGTCAGCCATCTCCACGGCGCTCCTGGCGGTCTGTGAAAGCGGTGATGAGATCATTGCCGGAAGCGGACTGTACGGTGGAACCCTTGATCTCTTTCATGATCTGGAGAAGCTGGGGATCCGTACCGTTTATCTAAAGGAACTTACGAAGGAGGCTTTGGAAGGTGCCATCACCAATCGGACGAGGGTGATCTTCGGTGAGCTGATCAGTAATCCCTCCCTTACCGTACTGGACATACCGGAGGCGGCAGAAGTGGCTCATCGGGCGGGGATCCCGCTCTTTGTGGACGCAACCACGGCTACGCCATATCTTACCCATCCCATTGAGCTGGGAGCGGATGTGGTGATCCATTCCACATCGAAGTATATCAACGGTGGCGGGAATTCCATCGGCGGCATTATCATTGACGGGGGAAGATTCCCCTGGAACTTTGAGAAGCACACCGCGCTTTCGGAATTCCGGAAATATGGACACATGGCGTTTCTGCTCCGCCTGCGGACGGATCTCTGGGAGAATCTCGGCGGGTGTATGGCGCCGATGAATGCATTTCTCTCTTACATCGGTGTGGACACATTGGGACTTCGGATGGAGCGGATCTGTGATAATGCGGATGCGCTGGCGAAGGCCCTGGCCGGGGAACCGGATATTACCGTGAATTATCTCACCATGGAGACACACCCCTTTC
Source organism: Eubacterium sp. (assembly GCA_017634475.1). GTDB lineage: Bacteria > Bacillota > Clostridia > Lachnospirales > Lachnospiraceae > Eubacterium_Q. The sequence goes on along the minus strand of JAGBNH010000052.1, from coordinate 6,582 downwards.
ACGCATATGTGGAGAAGGAACTGAGCGGACATGGCGGTGGGATACTGACCTTCCGCTGCGGTTCGAAGGAGAGAGCTTTCCGTATCATCAACGGACTGAAATATGCCATGATCGCCAGTAACATCGGGGATATTCGAACCCTGGTGATCCATCCGGCTTCGACCCTCTACATTCACTCAGGGGTGACGGAACGGGAGGCAGCAGGCGTCTTCGAGGATACGATCCGTGTCAGTGTGGGGATCGAGGATAAGGAGGATCTGATCCGGGATTTCATCCGGGCTGTGGAAGAAAGCAGGGAATGATATGAAGCGGGATCCGGAAGAGATCGATATTAAGAAAGTACAGCAAAAGATCAGGGAGCATGCAGAGGAAGCATATCCACTGGAATGCTGCGGGCTTCTTTTTGGCAGGACCGGGAAGAACGGGCAGCTCATGATCGAAGAATCCGTCCGGACAGAAAACAGCAGTGAAAAGAAAGAAACACATTTTCAGATCGCCCCCCTGGAAATGTTCCGGCATGAGACGGAGCAGCGGGAGCGGGGGTACGAGCTTCTGGGGTTTTACCATTCCCATCCGGATCAACCGGCTGTCCCTTCGAAGGAAGATGTCCGCGAGATGCTTCCGGAGATGCTTTATCTGATCCTTTCGGTTACGGAAGGAGAGCAGAGAGAGAGCCGTGCCTGGATGAAGGATCAAAGTTTGTATGCGCGTATCTTTGACAAACAGGAAACAGACAAAAAAACGGGAGACAGAATATGAAGGTGATCATATCAGCGACACTGCGTACCTTCTTCGGGCGCACGGCCGAAACAGAAATACAGGGGAATACCATCGGGGAGATCCTCCGGAGGATCACGGAAGAATATCCGGATACCGGGAAAGGGCTCTATGACGAGAATGGGCAGTTACGGCATTTCGTCAGGATCTACGCGGATGACCGGGATTTTACAGATCCTGCGAAGCATAACGAACCCCTGACGGGTGTGCAGGAAGTCCTGCTGTTACCCTTCGTTGCCGGAGGAGCGCCGGAGGGGAACGAAGGCTCCGGAAGTAATGCGAGCATCATTTCCGATGAGCGAAGAAAAGAAGTCAAGCTGGACGATAAAGAGATCGAGAGATTCAACAAGCACCTGCTTCTTCGGGAGATCGGGGTGAAGGGACAGAAGCGGATCCGGGCGGCTAAGGTGGTCGTCGTCGGAGCCGGAGCTCTGGGCTCACCGGTGATCCAGTATCTGGCAGCGGCCGGAGTCGGAACACTGAAGATCATTGATTTTGATGAAGTGTCTCTCGGGAATCTGCAGAGTCAGGTGCTTCACAGCTCCAAAGACCTGAAGCGCCCGAAGGTGGCGTCTGCAAGGGATACGGTACGGAATATCGACCGGAGCATCGAGGTGATCCCGGAGAACCAGCAGCTGACAGCGGAAAACGCCTTATCGCTGATCGAAGGATATGATCTGGTCATCGACTGCACGGACAATTATAAGGCCAGATATCTCATCAATGACGCCTGTATGCTGTCCGGCATTCCGCTCATTTTCGGTTCCATCTATCAGTTTGAAGGACAGGTGAGCGTTCTTGGATACGGTGATGGCCCGTGCTTAAGATGTATCTATCCGGAACCGCCGGCGCCGGGACTTGTACCCACCTGTGCGGAGGGCGGGACCATCAGTCCCCTTTCCGGCATCATCGGGAGCATTCAGGCAAATGAAGCCCTGAAGCTGATCATCGGTATCGGAGAACCCCTTTCGGGAAAACTCCTGACGGTGGATACCCTTGGACTGAGAACCCGTTTTCTGGAGGTGAAGCACAGCTTAAGCTGCCCCCTTTGCGGAGATCATCCGTCGATCTTTGCGCCGGAGGATTTCGATTATGAAGATTTCTGCGGCCTGAAGCAGGAGGAATCGGAGACTCATGTAGAGGGACTTACGCCCCAGGAGCTGGCACACCGGATCGATAATGGAGATCCCATCACCATCGTGGATGTCCGGGAACCCCATGAACGCGCCATCGTTCGTTTCCCCGGGGCTTTGGTGATCCCCATCGGTCAGCTGGCAAGACGGCAGAAGGAACTGAATCCCGAGCAGGACACCATTTTCATCTGCAAGGAAGGTAAGCGGAGTATCCTGGCTATCAACACCCTGCGTGAGGCGGGCTATAAAGGGCCCATGTACAATCTGAAGGGCGGCATGGATGCCATGAAGGATATTATTTTTGCAAATGAGGCCGGATGGCTGTAGGAAGCGTATACATACGGCTTATTCATTACGTAGCGCCGGTTTGCGGCACAAAGAAGGGACATAAGCTCGTTGGAGCATGTCACATATATTAACATTTGACTGCGGGGATACAAACTGCAGTCGAAAGATCTATGGAGGTAGAAACATGGCGAAAGAAGAGACAAAGGCAGCAGGGATCAATGCGCTGGGAGCAGCAGCAGCGTATAATCTCGCGAATGTCACCAAGACCAAGCCGCAGTTCGGTGCACTGACCCCGAAGTGGCTCACAAAGTTCCTGGAGTTCAAGGGACTTGAAACGGGCATATTCCGTGTAAACAAGGTAGTTGAGGGAGAGACTCCGCTGGACGTTCTCTGCAGTCAGACCAAAAAGTCCGATATTATCCCGGAAGGATATGTGGAGTATGAGACCGAGCCGAGAGAATACCGGCTGAATTCCATTTCCACCATCATCAATGTCAACACAGCCATCGAGGACGTATACAGCGTTCCCTACGATCAGGTTCAGGAACAGCTGGGGCTTGCCATCGAATCCCTGCGTGAGCGTCAGGAGAGCCAGCTGATCAATAATGATGACTACGGTCTTCTGAAGAATATCGCAGATTCTCAGCGGATCCAGACCAGAAATGGGGCGCCCACACCGGACGATCTGGATGAGCTGATCACCAAGGTATGGAAGGAGCCCTCCTTCTTCCTGGCACATCCCCGTGCCATCGCTGCATTTGAGAGAGAATGTACGAAGAGAGGCGTTCCGCCGGTAGTTGTAAATATCGCAGGCGGCACCTTCGTAACCTGGAGAGGCATTCCGATCATCCCGACAGATAAGCTTCTGGTGGACGGCCTGAAGAACCCCACATCCCAGAGCGGAAAGACCAACATCCTGCTGATCCGTACCGGTGAAGCAAAGCGCGGTGTTATCGGTCTCTTCCAGGCAGACCTTAAGAATGAGCATTCCAGAGGACTGTCCGTTCGTTTCCGTGGAATCGATGATAAGGGAGTTGCATCCTACCTGCTCTCACTGTACTGCTCTGCAGCTATTCTTGCAGATGACGCTATCGCAGTACTTGAGGATGTGGAAGTAGGTGAGTACTATGACTATGACTAATCCCCATGCGGTTTCGGAGGCGGATCTTGGTCTCCCGAGCGCAGCGGATCTGACAAGGCTGGCAAATGCGCTGGTTTCCGATCTTTACGGCGTACCATCCGTACCCGGAAATGTATCGGAGCCCTCCGGCGTGCCGGTGATCCCGGAGGAGCCGGGTGACCCGTATGTACCGACGGATGCTTTCATACCGACGATTCCGGCAGAGGTTCCGGGCGTTTCGGCACCGGCATCTGTGGATGCATCCGCAGTACCCGGCAGCGCGGCAGCCTATGGTATAGAGGATCCGGCAAGGCTTGCAGGGGCACAGCCCTCTGCAGTACCGGGAGCGGCAGTTCCCACATCTGTGGCGGAGGCGCCTTCTGCATCCGGCAGTGATGCCTACAGCTGGGGCGTTCCTCAGGCAGGACCGTATACAGTAGAACCTCAGGACGGTACAACCCTTCCGGAGGCGGGAGCCTATGACTGGGAGAATCCCTTCCGGTTTGCGGCAGCCGATCCGGCCACAACCTCCTACGCACCGAAGGTGCAGTCCAAGACCGAGGCGGCAGAATATGACCGCAGGATCGATGTGCCTACCTCCCTTGGCGGAGACGGTGTAGCGAAGGATCAGGACAGAGCTGAAGAGGGGACCACGCGAAACGATACCATCCGTATCGGCAGCAAGACCCTGGCTCAGATCCGGAAGGATTTCCCGATCCTGAAGGAGAGGATCCACGGGAATCCCCTGGTATGGCTGGATAACGGAGCTACTACCCAGAGACCGAGACAGGTCATCGACCGCATCAGTTATTACTATGAGCATGAGAATTCCAACGTTCACCGCGGAGCGCATACTCTGGCAGCCCGCTCCACCGATGCCTATGAGGCAGCCCGGGATACGGTTCGGGATTTCATCGGGGCATCCACTTCCGAGGAGATCATTTTCGTAAGAGGTACCACCGAGGCCATCAATCTGGTAGCCAATGCCTATGTGAAGCCGCAGCTGGAACCGGGAGACGAGATCATCGTATCCATCCTGGAACATCATGCCAATATCGTTCCGTGGCAGCTGATCGCCCAGAAGACAGGGGCTGTGATCAAGGTCATCCCCTGTGATGAGACGGGCCAGCTGATCATGTCGGAATATGAGAAGCTTTTCACCAAACGTACGAAATTCGTAGCCGTGACCCATGTATCCAATGTGCTGGGAACAGTGACCCCCGTGGAGGAGCTGATCGCCGTTGCCCACCGGCATGGCGTAAGGATCCTGATCGACGGCGCACAGTCCGTGGCACATATCCCGGTAAATGTTTCCGCGCTGGATGCAGACTTCTTTGTCTTCTCGGGACACAAGATCTTCGCTCCTACGGGTATCGGCGTGGTATATGGCAAGAAGGAGCTTCTGGAAGCGGCTGAGCCGTATCACGGCGGCGGAAATATGATCGCTGACGTTACATTTGAAAGAACCATTTATAACGGGATCCCCAATAAATTCGAGGCAGGAACCGGAAGCATCGCGGACGCGGTAGGACTGGGAGCTGCACTGCAGTATCTGTCCGAGATCGGTATGCCCTGTGTATATCGCTGGGAACATGAACTGCTGCAGTACGCCATGCAGGAAATGAAACGGATCCCCGGACTTACCCTGATCGGCACGGCGCTGAACAAAGCTTCCGTACTGTCCTTCAAGCTGGATGGTTACTCCGATGATGAGGTAGGAAAGCGGCTGGATGCCTATGGCATCGCTGTCCGCACCGGACATCACTGTGCACAGCCCGTACTCCGGCATTTCGGATACGAAGGCTCTGTACGGCCGACGCTGGCACTGTATAATTCACCGGATGATATCGATGCACTGGTGAAGGTGCTGCGGACATTTGCGTAACTTGTATGAGGCGCGAAGGATGACATCATCTTGTCATCCTAAGCGTCACAAGGTCCTTCACTACGCAAGGGCCTTGTTTCGAAAGATCCTTCGCTTTGCTCAGGATGACACCCTTCTGTCATTTTGGATTGGGAAAGATTCGGGTAACGATATGAGTGATAGAATTCGAGAATTGGAAATCGACGGCATCGTAAAGCTGATTCTGGCCGATCTCAACGGCGGGAAGAATATCGATGCGGAGAATATAGAAAACAAACCGGATAAGACAGAGGTCAGGACCATCGTGAACCATCTGTCCCGTCTGGTCTTTCCCGGCTTTTACCGGGACAGGACCTTCAAACTGTATAACCTGAAGAACAGTATCGCAGTGACGGTGGAAGACATTTTCTATCATTTGCAGAAGCAGGTGATGCGTGCGCTGGACTTCTGCAGGCTTCGGGGGGCCATGACCGAGGAAGAACGGGAGAAGGAAAGCTACCGGATCTGCAGGGCTTTCTTTGAAAAGCTTCCCGAGGTCCGGGCAAGGATCGAGACGGATCTTCTGGCGGCTTATGACGGAGATCCCGCGGCCTGCTGCCTGGAGGAGATCGTCCTGGCGTATCCGGGGCTTATGGCCACTACGGTTTATCGCCTGGCCCACGAGCTGTATCTTCTCAGGGTACCGGTGATTCCGCGGCTTATGACAGAGTATGCACATTCCGAGACCGGAATTGACATTCATCCGGGTGCTGCCATCGGGGACAGCTTTTTTATCGATCATGGTACGGGCATCGTCATCGGTGAAACCGCGGTGATCGGCAAAAATGTGAAGATCTATCAGGGCGTTACCATCGGTGCGCTTTCCACCCGGGGCGGACAGAAGCTGTCAGGGAAGAAGAGACACCCCACCATCGGTGACAACGTGACCATTTACGCGGGAGCGTCTATCCTCGGCGGTGATACGGTGATCGGAACCAATTCCGTGATCGGAGGCAATACATTTATCACCGGCTCTGTTCCGGAGAATACGCGTGTCAGCATGAAGAACCCTGAGATGGAATACAGGACCACGGACAACCGCCGGATCACCGAAGAGGTGAAGCCGTGTGATGAGTGGTTTTATATGATTTAAAGGGGAAGGAAAGGATCTTAAAAACCGTATCAAGAAACAGGAGGAAATAGAAGATGAAGATCACGGTAGCAGGTGTGAAGAAAGAGGTGGCGGATAACCTTACGGTAGCCGCTCTGATCGAGCAGGAAAATGTGGAGACTCCCCAGTATGTAACGGTGTCCATAAATGAAGGATTTGTGGAGTCCGGTGCATTCGCATCCACGACCCTGAAGGATGGGGATGAAGTGGAATTCCTGTACTTCATGGGGGGTGGAAGATAATGGCTTTT
>JAGBNH010000051.1 GCA_017634475.1 Eubacterium sp. | reverse complement strand
TCATAGGCGTTACTGATATTTCCGTTATGGGCAAGAGCCATTTTGCCCTTCTGATGATTCACCTCCATGGGCTGACAGTTGTTCCGGTTATTTCCGCCGGTGGTACCGTACCGCACATGGCCCACTGCCATATTTCCCTCAGGGAAACGCTCCAGTTCCTCCGCGGTAAATACATTTGCCACCTGCCCCAGATCCTTATGGGAATAGAACAGTCCGTCCTGATTTACCACGATACCGCAGCTTTCCTGTCCACGATGCTGCAGGGCATACAGTCCGTAGTACACATCCTTTGCCGCCGGATAATCCTCCGGGGAATAAATTCCGATAAGCCCGCATTCCTCATGCAGTGCATCTGTCATGATCCGCTCCTTTCACAAAAACAAGGGCACTTCGAGTGTGAAAACCCGAAGCGCCCTTGCTTCAAAACACTTTATAAAATCAACATTTACGTCCTGTTGGCTTTGAATAATTAACTATGTTCAGTATATTCCTTTTTCTGTAAATGTCAACCTCTTTATCTTCATTTCCGAAAAAAGAAGACGGCCTTCCCTGATCGGAAAAAACCGTCTCCCGTTTTTCATACTCTCTCCAAAGCATTCTTTAATCCAGAGAACCCAGATACTGGGGCATCTTCTCTGCATACTCCACTGCTTCTTCCAGCGTCTTGCCATGGAAAAATCCCGCGGCGAAGCATCTTCCGGAAGTCTTATCATCCACAAAGGCACCCACCACAACTCCCGGCAATGCGCTTTCCGGTGAATTCGGTGCTGCCGGTCCACCCAGATCCGTTCTGCACCAGCCCGGATCCGTCAGATTGATCATCACATCCGTGCCCTGATATTTCGAAGCCAGATCCATGGTCACCTTATCCAGCGCAGCCTTGCTGGCCGAATACCCTGCCTGCTCCGGTTCACGCCTTATACCGCTGGTGGTATTTACGATCCGCCCGAATCCCCTCTTCTCCATAAGGGGAAGGAAATGATACACGATCATCATCGGTGCGATGGTATTGATCTTGAAGCTTTCCTCATAATCCGAGATCGGTGTGGTAAGATACTCCGTACGGTAAGCGATCTGCAGACCGGCATTGTTCAGGACAATGTCGATATCCTTTCCCAGAGCATCGACTTCCGTCAGCATCCGCTCCACCGCCTGGAGATTGGACAGCTCTGCAGCAACCGGATAGGCCTCAACCCCCATTTCCCGTACCTCAGAGATCACCTTCTCCAGATTCTCCAGCTTTCTTGCCTGCAGCACCAGATTACATCCCTGCTCAGCCATGAATTTCGCCGCAAGATAACCGATCCCTCTGCTGGCGCCCGTGATCAGGGCCCAGCGTCCTTTAACATCTACCATGATATCCTCCTAACATAGATTCTTAACGAATATTTCCCGCCTGCGATAAGCTCAGGGGTTTTACACCATATTCTTCGCCGCTTCCTGGGCTGCGATCACCTTATCGCACCAGGCATCGAATTCCGGATCCTCCACCTGGCACTCCGGATGGGACAGCACATACGCCAGTGCTATGCGAACGCCCTGATCGAAGCGTACTTTCGTGCACATATCCGGAACCGCACGTTTCAGCTTCCGGTTATCGAATACCACCGTGACCGACTTGTCGCCCGTAAGGCCGCCCTCAAAATCATAACCGTACTTTGCACCCACTTCACTGAGGAAATCGGAAGCCACATGATAGGCCTTCAGCTCCACACCCAGCGCATCCGCGATGGTCTTATAGATCTGATCCCAGGTAAGGGACTCATCCCCGGTGATATGGAAGGCTTCGCCGATGGCGTGGGGATTGCCCATCAGTCCGGTGTAGCCCACTGCAAAATCCGAATTGAAGGTAACGGTCCACAGAGAGGAACCGTCTCCCTGAATGATCACCGGTTTACCCTCCTGCATCCGCTTGATCACCTGGAAGAAGCCCTTGTTGCCGTGAACGCCCAGCGGTACATTTCGCTCGTCGTAGGTATGACTGGGGCGAACGATGGTCACCGGGAAGCCTTCCTCCCGGTACTTCTTCATCAGGAACTCCTCGCAGGCGATCTTGTTCCTGGAATACTCCCAGTGGGGATTCGCCATGGTGGTCCCTTCGGTGATGATGTAGCTTGCCGCCGGCTTATGATAGGCCGATGCGGAGCTGATGAAGATATACTGCTTCGTCTTTCCCTTGAAGAGACGGTAATCCCGCTCCACCTGTGCCGGAACGAATCCGATGAATTCACTCACCACATCGAATTCCATGCCCTCCAGCTTCTTTGCCACATCCGCTTCGTCATTGATATCTGCGATGATCTGCTTTACGCCTTCAGGAACCACATCCTTCCTGTTTCCGCGGTTCAGCAGCCATACCTCCCAGCACGGATCCTCCGCCAGCCGCTTTACGATGGCCGTACTGATGGTTCCTGTTCCTCCGATAAATAACGCTTTCATACATTCTCCTTCTCTTTACGCCATATCCTTCCGGGATATGTTATACCATCATCCTGTAAATGTTGGTGCAGTCTTCCTCCGTAAGCTTCACAAAGCCGTAGAGGTTTCCGTCTCTTCTGGTTCCGTGGCAGAGCATCCGGACCAGGGTGGGGATATCCTCTTCCTTTGCTCCCAGCTCTTCAAAATTCTTCGGCATGCCCAGATCGATCAGGAATCTGCGGAACGCTTCGATTCCTTCCAGAGCCGTTACCTCCGGATGATCGAAATCCATCTGGCAGCCCCAGATCCGTACCGCAGCCTTGGCAAACCGCATAACGTCATGGTTCATAACGTATTTGAATACGGCAGGCATGGTCACCGCAAGACCTGCACCATGGGCACAGTCGTAAAGTGCGGAAAGCTCATGCTCGATATTGTGGCTGTTCCAATCCTGACTTCTTCCAACGCCTACGGAATTATTGTGAGCCATCATACCCGCCCACATGATGTTCGCCCGGGCCTCGTAATTGTTGGGATCAGCGATGACACGGGGTCCTTCATGCTTCATGGTAAGGAGCAGGGCCTCGATAAGGCGGTCCGTCACTTCCACTTCCTTCGTATTGGTAAGATACCTCTCATAGAGATGGGCCATGATATCCGTGATCCCTGCTGCCGTCTGGTACGGGGGAAGGGTCTGGGTCAGGGCCGGATTGAGGATACTGAACTTTGCCCGGAGCAGATCACTGCTGGCGCCGCGCTTCATCAAGTCCTCCTCTCTGGTGATGACGGAATCCCGGCTTCCCTCGGAACCTGCCGCTGCAATGGTAAGGATGGTACCGATGGGGAGGGCCTTCTCGATCTTCGCCTTCCCTGCGTAGAAATCCCAGAAGTCTCCGTCATAGAGCACGCCCGCCGCCATGGCCTTGGAAGAGTCGATAACGCTTCCGCCGCCTACGGCGAGGATGAAGTCCACATTTTCCTTACGGCAGAGTTCAATTCCCTCATACACCAGGCCGCTTCGGGGATTGGGCTTTACGCCACCCAGAGATACAAAGGGGATTCCCTCCTTCGCAAGGGCTGCCTCTACCCGGTCCAGCAGGCCGGAGCTCTTTGCGCTCTTTCCGCCGTAATGGATCAACACCTTACTTCCGCCAAACTGCTTCACATATTGTCCCACTTCATTTTCCGTATCCTTGCCGAAAACAAAAAATGTGGGGGAATAAAACGTAAAATTCTCCATACTTTTTCTCCTTTACTGTAAAATAAAAGTCCGCTGTTTTCATCGTATCAAAATGCAGGAGAAAAAAACACAGGATACTTATTGAATTTTGACCGTTTTTTGCTATCATATACCTATGAAAACACCATCAAAAGAGATAATTCAATTTGCAGCGATCCACGGGATCACATACGTCGACGAAAATGTCCCTTCCGTCTTTCCCACCCACTGGCACAGTGCCGGAGAGTTTATGGTGATCCGGAAGGACGGATGCCGGTATCGGATCGGTGACACGGTCTATACCGCAAAAAGCGGGGATATTCTGATGATCTGGCCCTGTGAGCTTCACGAGGTGCTCCATGTTCCGGAGGAAGGATCGGAATTCATCCAGTTCTCGTCAACCCTGATCGAGAGCAATACCGATCTGGCCTCCGCCTCGGGGTTTCTTTACGCATGCCATCACATTTCCGCTGAGGAAGAACCCGAGCTCACCGCAAAGATCCGTCAGCATTTTCAGGAGATCGGCACATTTTACCGCAGGAATCAGTATTTTTCCGAAACGAGGTGCAAATGCAGCCTGTACCAGATCCTGCTCCTCATCAGTGAATATGTACTGCAGAAGCAGGAAAACAAAATGGATCGAAGTCATACCTTCGATCCATCCAGAAACTATATACGCTCAGCCTGCAACTATATCTCCGAACACTCCGCCGAGGATCTCTCCCAGGCTGAGGTTGCGGCCCACACAGGCATAAGTCCTTATTATTTTTCCCGGCTGTTCCGCGAATATACGCAGATGACCTTTCCCGCCTATCTTTCAGAGATCCGGGTACAGAACGCCATGAACCTGCTGGCGGATCCGTCTCTTTCCGTAACGGACTGTGCCTTCATGGCGGGCTTTCAGTCTACCACCACATTTAACAAGGCCTTCCGGGAGCTTACCGGCTGCACCCCCCGGGAATACCGGAGGATGCAGCAGGACTGATCTTCAACTTACTCTTCCAATTACTCTTCCGCCAACGATCTTACTTTACAGAGAACAGCAGCTTGCCGTAGCTCGGATAAGGCCAGTACTTTGCGGATGTGAGCATCTCAGCCGCATCCACATAGCCGCGGAGCTTCTCCATGCTGGGGATCAGCTTGTCGCGAACAGCTGCGGAGCTTTCAAAGATATCCTCCATACCCTTAAGCTCTTCCAGAGCCTGCTCCAGAGCCTCAACAGAGGTGAGGATATTGTCTGTGAGATCTGTCAGCTTCTCAATGGTAGAGATCTCATAACGGCATTTCACCTTCTCACTGACAGCCTTCATGGAATCTACCGCACGAGCCAGTGTGTAGAGATATTCCTCGATGGCCGGGAGATAATCCTTACGTACCATATCTACCATGGTAAGACCTTCGATGTTCACGGTCTTCACATAGTTCTCCAGCATGATCTCACAACGGGACTGGATCTCAGCCTGATTGAATACCTTATTCCGGATCAGCATATCCATATTCTTCGGATCCAGGAGCTTCGGCATAGCGTCTGCCGTAGTCTTCAGGTTGGAGAGACCGCGAACCTCTGTAGCTTCCTTGATCCACTCTTCTCCGTAACCGTTGCCGTCGAACAGGATCCGCTGATGATCGGTGATCACCCGCTTGATCAGATTGTGCAGCGCTTCCTGGAACCTGTCCTTTCCGGCCGCTTCCAGCTCATCCGCATACTGACGCAGAGACTCTGCCACTGCAGCGTTCAGCATGATATTTGCACATGCGATACTGTTGGAGGAACCCAGGGAACGGAACTCAAACTTATTTCCTGTAAATGCGAAGGGCGATGTACGGTTCCGGTCGGTTGTATCTCTGGAGAACCGGGGCAGGGCATGAACCCCCAGCTTCATAGTCACCTTCTCGATGCCTGCATAGGGCTTGTCATCCCGGATAGCATTGAGGATTCCTGTAAGCTCCTCACCCAGGAATACGGAAATGATGGCCGGAGGTGCCTCGTTGGCTCCCAGACGGTGATCGTTACCTGCAGTTGCAACGGACAGACGGAGCAGATCCTGATAATCATCCACTGCCTGGATCACTGCACAAAGGAACAGCAGGAACTGTGCATTTTCATAAGGAGTCTCACCGGGTGACAGAAGGTTAACCCCTGTATCCGTAGCGATGGACCAGTTGTTGTGTTTACCGGAACCGTTCACTCCGGCAAAGGGCTTCTCATGAAGGAGACATACCATACCGTGACGCTTAGCCACCTTCTGCATGATCTCCATGGTCAGCTGATTGTTGTCTGTAGCGATATTGGTTGAGGAATAGATCGGCGCAAGCTCATGCTGTGCGGGAGCAACCTCGTTATGCTCTGTCTTGGCAAGGATACCCAGCTTCCAGAGCTCCTTGTTCAGATCCTCCATGTATTCCGATACACGGGGCTTGATCACGCCAAAATAGTGATCATCCATTTCCTGTCCCTTCGGGGGCTTGCAGCCGAAGAGTGTTCGGCCTGTATATACAAGATCTGTACGCTGATTATACAGCTTCTCATCAATGAGGAAATATTCCTGCTCCGGTCCAACGCTGGTGGCTACCTGCTTTACATCATCGTTGCCGAACAGCTTCAGTACACGCAGGGCTTCACGGTTAATGGCCTGCATGGACCGAAGGAGCGGAGTCTTCTTATCCAGCGCCTCGCCGGAATAGGAGCAGAATGCGGTAGGAATGCAGAGTGTATGATCCTTAATGAACGCATAGGATGTGGGATCCCATGCTGTATATCCTCTTGCTTCGAAGGTAGCACGAAGACCTCCGGAAGGGAAGGAAGATGCATCAGGTTCGCCCTTGATCAGCTCCTTGCCGGAGAATTCCATGATCACGGATCCGTCTCCCGCAGGTTCGATGAAGCTGTCATGCTTCTCTGCCGTAACACCAGTAAGGGGCTGGAACCAGTGTGTAAAATGTGTAGCACCGTTCTCCAGTGCCCACTCCTTCATTTCCTTGGCTACTGCTTCAGCCAGCTTCTCATCCAATCGTACATTTTCATCAATGGTCTTACGGAGCGAAGCATACACATCTGCCGAAAGACGCGCACGCATAACACGGTCATTGAAGACCAGGGACCCAAACAACTGCGGTACATTTACCTTTTCCATTTCTGCTTTTTCCTCCTTTATTTCAGGCGGGCTGTAACCACCGGGGACGGTTCCGGGACGCCCGGAACCGTCCCCGATCGTTCATTCCGCCGTTTACTCTACATCCTGAAGAGCATCATAATTCTCTTCACCTGTACGTATCTTTACTACACGGCTTACCGGATATACAAAGATCTTTCCATCTCCGATCTTACCTGTATACAGCGTCCGTTTTGCGGTCTCGATCACACTGTCTACCGGGATGTGGCTAACCACGACTTCCAGCTTGATCTTCGGAAGAAGGGTCATATCCATCTCAACTCCACGGTACATCTCACCGGCACCCTTCTGGATACCGCAGCCGCTTACCTGTGTTACCGTGATACCGGTTACACCCAGTTCATTGAGAGCTCGTTTGATCTTGTCATAACGCGACAGCTTCGTAATGATAACCACTTTGTTTATTCCTGTATCCGGAATGGTTCCGGCCACTGCCGCAGCCACATTCTCTACAGGAACGGCTGCATTCTTCTTTGCTTCGCTTGCCTTGTCGTAATCCGACTCACCCAGGTTGGTATTCTCATTCTCAGACATCATGGCACTGGACATATCCACGATACTGAAACCGGAATATGCAGATACAAGACCATGCTCGGTAATATCCAGACCTTCAAGCTCTTCTTCTTCGGAAACCCTGAGACCGAAGATCTTCTTGATGATAATGAAGACGATGATCATCATGATCGTTGCCCAGGCCGCTACAGTGATGAAACCAAGAAGCTGTTTTCCAAGGAGATCAAAACCGCCGCCGTAGAAGAGGCCCTGAAGCTCCGTATTACCGGGAGCAGTTGTGGTTGCAAAAAGACCAACTGCGATGGTTCCCCAGATACCGTTCATCATGTGTACAGCACATGCACCAACCGGATCATCGATATGAAGCTTATAATCCAGAAGCCATACACCGAAGATGACCAGAAGACCTGCTACAGCACCGATGGCTGCGGAACCTGCCGCATCGGTAACATCACAACCTGCCGTAATGGCTACAAGACCTGCCAGTGAAGCGTTAAGACACATGGACACATCCGGCTTACCGTAACGGATCCAGGTAAATATCATACACACAACCGTTGCTACGGAAGGAGCGATAGTTGTTGTTACGAATACGGATGCCAGCTGATCTACGGACGTACAAGCTGCACCGTTGAATCCGTACCAGCCGAGCCACAGGATGAATACACCCAGAGCACCGATCACCAGGTTATGACCCGGAAATGCGTTTACTTTAACGACCTTACCGTTCTCGTCCCGCTCGAACTTTCCGATACGGGGACCTACCATCTTAGCTCCTACAAATGCTGCGATACCACCTACCATGTGGATCGCGCAGGAACCTGCGAAATCGTGGAAACCTAACTGTGCCAGCCATCCGCCGCCCCAGATCCAGTGTGCCTCGATGGGATAGATCAGTGCGGAAATGATCGCTGAATATACACAATAACTGAGGAATTTCGTACGCTCTGCCATGGCACCGGATACGATGGTTGCCGTTGTTGCACAGAACACAAGGTTAAAAATGAAATTCGACCAGTCAAAATTCTCATACTCCGTGAAGATATCAAAACCGGGCTTACCGATGAAGCCCACAAGATCTTCACCTAACAGCAGGCCGAAGCCGATGAGGATGAATACAACGCATCCGATACAGAAATCCATCAGATTCTTCATCAGGATATTACCTGCGTTCTTTGCCCTCGCAAATCCCGACTCAACCATTGCAAATCCGGCCTGCATCCAGAATACCAATGCAGCTCCGATCAGGAACCATACAGCAAACAGATTACTGTTCACTGAACTCATTATCTCGTCTAACATACACTAGCACCTCCATTTTTCATTTTTCAGGATCCTTCACAGATGAAAACGGAAATGTGCCGGCGGTGCTCCGCTTCCATCCTTTGCGAAACACCCTTGCTACGCTAAAACGAGTATGTAATAAAAAAAGGCGTCCTGGAATCAATCCAAGACGCCCTTGCCTTTAACATATGTGGAGTATACACCCATATAATATACATGTCAACACTTTTTTTAAATATACAGAAAATATTTTTCTATATACAGAAAATATACAGCGATTCACCGGTATTACGGATTCAGGCAATATCCGTTCTGATCGAAGTTATATACCTTACCGTCAATGGTGTA
>JAGBNH010000050.1 GCA_017634475.1 Eubacterium sp. | reverse complement strand
TCCTCCTCATTGCAAAGAGACAGGCTCATCATTCCCATGATGCTCTT
Source organism: Eubacterium sp. (assembly GCA_017634475.1). Taxonomy (GTDB): domain Bacteria; phylum Bacillota; class Clostridia; order Lachnospirales; family Lachnospiraceae; genus Eubacterium_Q. The sequence goes on along the minus strand of JAGBNH010000050.1, from coordinate 28,086 downwards.
GGCATTGATCTTCTTGTCTCCGGAAATGAGAAAGATCCTGCTCTCATACTGGTTGGCAGTCTGAACGATCTCAGCCACCGGTCTTGCCTCGGAATAATTCGGTAAATGTACGGTACATTTTTCTCTGATCATCTTTTTCTCCTTCTCTTTACATTATCTCGGTATTACATGCCATAAGGCATGACACATGGTTCTATTTTTATCAAACAGGATCCGCCGGGTCTCTGCCGGCGATCTCCCGCAGTTTTCTCAATCTGTGATTCACTCCGGATTTACCAAGGGGCGGCGTGAGCAGCTCCCCCAGTTCCGTAAGGGAAAGCTCCGGATTGTCCCGCCGCAGCACTGCGATCTCACAAAGCTCCGCCGGAAGGGAACCCAGTCCCTGCCGTTCCTCGATCAGTCGGATATCCGCCAGACTGTTCTGTGCCGCCTTGGTGATCTTGGCGATATTGGCCGTATCACAGTTCACCTCGCGGTTCACATTATTCCGTATCCCCTTCAGGATGCGGACATTCTCCAGCTCCATCATGGCGCTTCCCGCGCCGATCTGTCCCAGAAGCTCCGAGATCACCTCGGCCCCCTTCATATAGATCACATCCTGGCCTCTTCGTTCCGTGGTTTTCGCGGAAAGACCGAAGCCCTCGATGATCTTCATCAGCTGTTTCGTTACGGTTTCCCTTCCGGAGACGATCTCCAGCTGATAGGAAACCTCGGGGTTGGACACTGATCCTGCCGCCAGGAAAGCGCCCTTCAGATATGCACTCCTGCAGCACAGCCGGGAGAATACCATCTCATCCACATCATACCGGTCTTCCGTCCGGTTCCGGGGATCCTCAGTTTCTCTATGCACCCTCAGTTTAAGGGTCTGCACCACCCGGTTCAGTTTCTCCTCATCCTCGATCCTGAGCCTTGCTCCGCCGGAGCTCCGGGGAAGGATCACCATATCCTCTTCCCGAAAACCGAAGATCTGGATGAACAGCCGCTTAGCTGCATCCACCAGTTCATCCTGCTCCATGCGGATGGACAGAAACTGCTTTCCATCCTCTTCCTTCCGTTTCCCGTCCAATGTGACGATCCCGGCCAGCATGGCGATCCTGCAGTGCAGGCTTTTGGGGCTGTCTTTCGTCAGCTCCTCTCTTACCTCAGATGAAAAACTCATGACTAATCACCCTTTATTATGGTGTCCATCCCGATATCCCGGTGAAAGATCCTGGTGGAATAAGGAAGCTTCTGCAGCATTTCATAAAGCAGATTCGCGATGGTCACGGATCTGTGTCTGCCGCCGGTACAGCCGATGGCAACCACAAGCTGATGCTTCCCCTCATTTTCCTGATACCTGGGTACCAGGAACTCCAGCAGTCCGAACAGCCGGTCAAGGAACTCCTGTCCCTCTCCGGTCTGCATCACATACTCCTGAACCTCCTTATCATTTCCGGTGTGGTATTTCAGCTCCGGAACATAATAGGGGTTGGGAAGGAAACGCACGTCCAGCACAAGATCCGCATCCCTTGGGATACCGTTCTTATAGCCGAAGGATACCACCGATACGATGATATTGGAGTATTCCTTCTCTGCCACGAGGATCTTGCCGATCTCCCGTTTCAGCTCTCTGGTGAGCAGCCCGCTGGTGTCAACGATATAGTTTGCGATCTCCCGCAGGAAGGCGATCCGGAGGCGTTCCTCCGTGATCCCGTTCTCCACCCGGCCGCCCCGGGCAAGAGGATGTTCACGCCTTGTCTCCTTAAACCGTTTCACCAGCTCGGAATCGCTGGCGTCCAGGAACAGGATCTCGTAGGTAAAATTGTCATCCTTCAGATTGGTCAGAACCGACTTCAGATCCTCCAGCTTCTTGCCGGCACGGATATCGATCCCGATGGCAACCTTGTCATAATTAAAATTCGGATCCCGGGAGATCTCCGCAAATTTTTCGATCAGCAGCACCGGGAGGTTATCCACACAGAAATACCCCTGATCCTCCATTGTACGAAGCGCGGTGGATTTCCCCGCACCGCTCATGCCGGTTACTATAACAAAACGCATCCCGTTATCCCTCTATATCTTATCGAGCTGTTATTCAAATTCTCCCAACAGACGCACCTCTGTTTCCAGCTGCACGCCAAAGGTTTTCTTAACTTCTGCTTCCACATGACGGATCAGTCGGTAGATGTCATCCGACGTGGCATTTCCCTTGTTGATCACAAATCCGCAGTGTTTCTCGGATACCGCCGCATCACCTACGGAATATCCCCGAAGCCCCGCATCCTGGATCAGCTTTCCTGCAAAATATCCTTCCGGGCGTTTAAATGTGGAGCCCGCGCTGGGATACTCAAGGGGTTGTTTTTCTCTTCTCCTTCGGTTCAGCTCCTGCATCTCTTCGGCAATCTGTGCCTTATCTCCCGGAACAAGCTTAAGGGTTGCTCCCAGGATCAGAAGGGGTTCTCTGTGACAGCGGCTGTTCCGGTAGCTGAACTGCAGCTCTTCACCGGCCAGCGTACGGATGGTATTCTCCGGGTCCGTCAGATCCAGGACCTGCACAGTTTCCACAATATCCTTCATTTCTCCGCCATAGGCGCCGGCATTCATGGATATTCCTCCGCCCAGTGTTCCGGGGATCCCGGAAGCAAAGGCCATACCAGCCAATCCTGCGTCTCTTGCTTTTGCTGCCACGGCAGAGAGGGAAGCACCCGCCTCAGCCGTGATCCGCTCTCCTTCCACCCGGATATCCCGAAAACCATCTGCGATCTCCATGACAACGCCATCGATCCCCAGATCGGAAACCAGAAGATTACTCCCCCGACCGATCACATACAGAGGTTTTTGCTGTTCCCGGGCAAAAGCGATCACTGCACAAATGTCTGAAACAGAAGAAACCGGACAGAACCACCTCGCCGGTCCTCCGGTACGAAAAGTCGTATGACGGCTCATGGGCTCATTTTCGACGATATGCTCGAAATGTATCTCCTCACGATTCATGCTATTTCTCCCCAATCCGTCCGTAATGGCTGAAACTCAGACATTGCCACAAATAACTATACATGATAGCTCTATCCTTTTCAATGAACAATAGTTAAGGAAAATCAGCGAAAAACAAACATTAATTCGTGATTTTTAACAACGCCGGTTTTCAAGGACAGCAAACAACGAAAGAAATAACGAGAGAAAAAAACGAGAGAGATCCCGCAGAAAACGAAGAAAGCAGGCTTACGCCTGCTTCCTCTTAAAGATCGCCTGACGACGAATCCGCTTCTGTATAGTTTCCTTTAAAGGACTGCTCTTGCGCCACCGTAGATCCCGGCATCATTCCCCAGTACCGCCAGTTCAAACGCGGTATTCCGGCAGGCATGGAAAGCATACTGACGGAAATATTTCTCCGTAACATCCAGCAGGATCTGGCCGGCACGGGATACTCCGCCACCGATAACGAACACCTCCGGATCTGCCACGCAGGCGATCTGGGCACACGCGAGTCCCAGCTTCTTACCCAGGGCATCCACCTGCTCCATGGCCAGCTCATCGCCGGTCTTTGCCGCATCAAAGATCTCCTTTGCGGAGATATACTGCACCTCTCTCAGCTTGGAGGGACGATCGGAATCATTCAGTGCCTTGTTGGCCAGACGAACGATACCCGTTGCCGATGCATACTGTTCCAGACAGCCCCGCTTTCCGCAGTTGCATACATCCGTCTCGTTGAGATCCATGGTCATATGCCCGATCTCACCGCCTGCACCGTTCACACCGGCCAGCATCTTCCCGTTCAGGATGATACCGCCGCCGACGCCGGTTCCCAGGGTGATCATCACGATATTCTGATGGCCTTTTCCGCCGCCCATCCACATTTCACCGAGGGCAGCCATATTGGCATCATTTCCCACCTTAACGGACACGCCCCCCAGGAGCCTGCTCAGCTCCTCGGCTGCATTGAAGATCCCCCAGCCCAGGTTGACGCACTTGATCACGGTCCCGTCCTCACGTACCGGACCGGGAACGCCCATACCCACGCCCAGGACATCCTCTTTTGTGATGCCTGCTTCCGTCATCTTCGCCTTTACCGATTCCGCGATATCTCCCAGGATATACGCTCCGCCGTCATCCGTTCTCGTGGTGATCTCCCATTTCTCCAGAAGCTCACCCTCTGCGGAAAAACAGCCAAGCTTAACTGTAGTCCCTCCGATATCCACGCCAAAAACATACTTTCCCATGATCTTTCCTCCCATATATTTTTTCAAATGAATCACTGATTGTTTTTCTGAAGATTCTCGGTCACGCGGCGGTAAAGCTCCTGTGCCGCATTGTAGCCCATCTTCTTCTGTCGGTGGTTGACCGCTGCGGATTCCACGATGATGGCCAGGTTCCGGCCAGGACGAATGGGGATGTTATGACTGGTCACCTTATTCCCCAGGAATTCCACATGCTGATCCTCCAGACCCATACGGTCATAATTGGCATCCTTATCCCACTCCTCAAGATTGATCACCAGATCGATCTGCTGGGACGTTTTAACACACTCCACACCGAACATGGTCTTTACGTCGATGATACCGATGCCCCGGAGCTCGATGAAATGTCGGGTAATGGCCGGGCTCTGTCCGATCAGCTGGTCATCACTGATCTTCTTGATCTCCACCACATCATCCGCCACAAGACGGTGTCCCCGCTTGATAAGCTCCAATGCTGCCTCGGATTTACCGATGCCGCTGTCTCCCATGATCAACACGCCCTCGCCGAATACATCCACCAGCACGGCATGAATGGATATCCTGGGGGCCAGCTCCTCATGCAGCCAGCGTACCGCCTCATGCACAAAGCTGGAGGTGGTGGACTGTGAGGAAAGCACCGGGATCCCGTGCTCCTTGCCTGCTTCGATGATGAAATCATAGGGTTCGATATCCCGGCAGAAAACCAGACACGGTATAGGGAAGGAAAAAAGCTTATCAAAAATCTCCTCATTTTCCTCCTGCGTATGCATATCCGCCAGATAGGCATGCTCCACATTTCCGCAGATCTGAACCCTTGCGGTGTCAAAATGTTCAAAGAAGCCCGCCAGCTGGAGCGCAGGCCTGTTGATATCCGGATCCGTGATCAGGATCTTATCCGTATCGATCTCCGGCGTATAATTCTTCAGATTCATCTTCTTCACGAAATCCGTAAGCTTCACACTATATTCTGCTGCCATATACCCTCCCCATATCCTTCATTTTGTCGTTATCCCTGTTGGGACACTTGTTTTATCATACCATAATTGGATTTATTTTTCCATATGTGTTACAATACTCGCGGCCGCATATGATCCAAAACAGTAATTGGCCCCGGCCGGAAAAGAGTCCATCGTGAAAGATTTCGATATTGAAGAAGAACTGAAGAAGCTCCCCCATCACCCCGGTGTCTATCTCATGCATTCAGACAGCGAGGAGATCCTTTATGTGGGGAAAGCCATAGATCTGCATAATCGGGTGCGCCAGTATTTTCGCAGCGGTCACGGACATAACAATTCCCCGAAGATCACCCGCATGGTGGAGCAGATCGCCTGGTTCGAATACATCCTGACGGGTTCCGAGATGGAAGCCCTGGTGCTGGAATGCAATCTGATCAAGGAGTACCGTCCCCGGTACAATACCCTCATGACGGACGACAAGGGCTATCCCTATATCCGCGTCACCGTTGAAGAGCCCTATCCACGGGTGCTCTACAGTCATCATATGCGCCGGGACAAATCCAAATATTTCGGGCCCTACACCGACGGCAAGGCGGTCCACGATATCACCGCCCTGGTAAACAAGCTGTTCCGGCTGAGGACCTGTACCCGGGACCTTCCCAGGACCATCGGTAAGGAGCGGCCCTGTCTGTACTATCAGATCGGGCAGTGCAGCGGCCCATGTACGGGCGACATCACCCCCGAAGCCTACCAGGAGCAGATCCGCCGGGCCATGACCTTCCTGAAGGGGGACACCCGGGAGCTCACTGCGGAGCTGAAGGAGAAAATGAAGCAGCTGGCTTCGGAAATGGAATTCGAAAAGGCTGCGGAGATCAGAGATCTGCTGGAAAGCATCAAAGTGATCTCGGATAAGCAGCGGATGCAGGATACCAATTCCGACAACCGGGATATCGTAGCCATGGCCCGTGGAGAGACCGATTCCGTGATCACCGTTTTCTTTGTGCGGGAGGGACAGCTTCTCGGCAGGGAGAATCATCATATGTCCGCAGGAACTTCGGAAAGCGATACGGAGATCCTGCAGGAATTCATCAAGCAGTATTACAGCAGCTGCCCCTATATCCCCAGGGAGATCCTTACCCGGGATCCCCTGCCGGATTCCGATCTTATCCAGAATTATCTTTCCGAAAAAAAGGGACAGAAGGTGCTTTTGATGCAGCCCCAGCGCGGCGACAAGGCCGGGCTTCTGAAGCTGGCGGAGGAAAATGCCGCCCTGATCCTCGCCCAGGATCTGGAACGGATCAAGCGAAAGGAGAAACGGACCACCGGAGCCGTAAAGGATATCGCGGATATGATCGGCATTCCCACCGCAGCCCGGATGGAAGCCTTTGATATCTCCAACATTTCCGGCTATCACTCCGTAGCATCCATGGTGGTTTTCGAAAACGGAACCCCCCGGAGAACTGCCTACCGAAAATTCCGTCTCCGCACCGTGGAAGGACCGGACGACTACGCATCCATGAAGGAAGCCCTGTCCCGCAGATACACCAACGAACAGCTGGGGCCCCTTCCGGACGTACTGATGATGGACGGAGGCAAGGGCCAGGTACATATCGCGGAAATGGTCCTGGACAGTCTGGGACTTGACATACCTGTGTGCGGTATGGTAAAAGACGATCATCACCGTACCCGGGGGCTGTATTACAAGGATAAGGAAGTGGAGTTCCCCAAAGGCAGTGAAGCGCTTCATATGATCACCGCCCTGCAGGACGAGACCCACCGCTTCGCCATCACCTACCATAAGCTGCTGCGAAGCAAGGAACAGACCCATTCCATCCTGGATGACATCCAGGGCGTCGGTCCGAAAAGGCGGCGGGCACTGCTGCTGCATTTCCGGAACATCGACGCGCTGAAGGCCGCATCCGTTGAGGAGCTGGCCGCCCTGCCGGAAATGAACCGCCGGTCCGCAGAAACGGTATACCTCTTCTTCCATCCCGAGAATACCGTGAGTGAAGAGGCCGCCGACGAAGGTCCGTCATCTCCGAAGAACTGAATAAAACGAGGAACTGCCATGTCACGTTTTCTGTATCCAACCGAATACTACACATCTACCTATTCCATCGACTTCGGACAGTATTACCGTATGGGCTACCGCGGGATCCTGTTCGATATCGACAACACCCTGGTCCCCCATAATGCCATGAGTGACGAGCGTAGCCGTACTCTGCTGGAGGAGCTGCGAAGGGCCGGTTTCTCCGTCTGCTTCGTATCCAACAATAAGGAGCCCCGGGTTGCCGATTTCGTTTCCGAGCTCCATGTGGATGGTCTGCCGGATGTGATCTACGTTTTTAAGGCCGGAAAGCCCGGGAAACAGGGCTACTGCGATGCCATGAGAAGGCTCGGCACCACTCCCGGGAATACCCTTTTTGTGGGGGATCAGCTGTTCACGGATATCTGGGGCGCCAACAGAGCCGGGATCCATTCCATCCTGGTGAAGCCCATCGATAAGAAGGAGGAGATCCAGATCGTTCTGAAACGCATCCTGGAACGTCCCATCCTGAAGCTGTACCGGAGGAAGCACCCACTGCAGGGAGAATAAACCGGACATACGCAAGTATCCTATCGAGTAGGAGGGGGTCCCTCCTACTCGATGTCGCGTTGGCCGGCCTATGTGCATGCAAGCATGCCCGCATGCCGGCCGTATCGCGCATATGACAAAAAACGCCTGGGCAATTAACCCAGGCGTCTTTTATTGGGACTTTTCAGCCCCGTTGCTGTGCAGAACCTTCACAGCGGTTACAGGAGGACTGATACCTGTCACTCATTTACAGGATATCTGCTCTGAGCTTCTTCAATACCTGGAAGCTCTTGGTTCTGAGTTCCTCTGCCTCGAACAGCGGAAGCATGGTGTCGATATCGAACTTACTCTTCATTACCGAATCCAGCCAGTCGTTGACATAGGATTTAACGTAATCTACATTCTCTTCCGACTTATCCTTCAGATAATTCTGCATATTGTTGATGTTCTCAACAACTGTCGGCGTTGCTACTGTACGGTCACCGCCGCCGGTGGGCTGGTTTCCTTCATCGGAAAGCTCGATCACCTTACCGGTCTTGGTAATGATCACCTTCTTGTTCGGTGTTGTATCCGGCTTAACAGGACTTCCTGCGGCACCCTTCTTATCCAACAGCTTCTCCACTGCCTTGATCAGACATACAACACTATAGGTTGCTTCCATGGTGGTCTGCACCTCAGCGCCCTTATCCTCGTACTGATACCACAGCCATTCCGACTTGTACAGCATTTCCTCGATCTTGGAATCATCCAGCAGCTTGCGAAGATCCGGATCCATAGCCGGTGCGGATGAACGTCCGAAGAGCTTTCCGCCGCCGGAAGGAACCTCTGCCTTCTTGTACTTCGCAGGTACAACAACGTCCGCATAATCCTTCACCAGATACTTCTCAGCCTTGCGCGGATCATAATCGCTGTTGATGATGGCGATCCTGCCGCCGTTGAGACCGTTCACGATCATGTCTTCAGCAGCCATGAATACCAGGGTCTTCTGACGATCATCGATCATCTGCTTGATCTCGTAATTCGTCTTGGACTTCTCAAGGATGGCATTCTTACGAACCTTGAAGGCCTTGATCTTCTCCTTGATACTGAAGAACATCTTCAGAAGAGACGGATTAGCATTTACATAATCATTGATCCATGTGATCTCCACATACTGATGCTCGATCTTGTTGGAAAGCTCATATACGTTGTAGCCGTCGAAAACAACGTTCAGCGTGGTATACAGCTTCTCCAGGATCTCATACTTCTCTTCCCAGCTGCGGGTGGTCACATCGGAGTTGACCAGTTCCTTGATGCCGCACTCATAGAATACCAGGTTGTACTCATAGAGTCCTTCAAAAATGTTGGTCTTACCGGTAAGCTGTGCACCTGCACCCAGGGTCTGAAGATTCTTCTTCATATCCGGCTCATTCTCGATATAGAGATATACCTTCTTAACGAAAGCCGAAACCTCAGAGATCAGGGTGTCGATACGCTTATTGTAGATCTCCTGCTTGGAAATAGCGGTAAGTACATTTCTTGAAAGAACGTTGGTATCCTGTGTGGTGTTCACATTGCGGATCAGTTCCTTAAAGCTCTCATATACAGCCATATTGTCAATGGGGATGAACTCCGCATTCAATCCGTAGAACTCAAATGCCTTATTGTAATCCTTGTTGGCAATAAAGGTATTGAAGAGGCCGATGGAAAGCTGTGTCTTGTAATCGATACCTACATGCGGATCCTCAACTACGTAATCAAAGAGAACTTCCAGATTGGACAGATAAGCCTCGGAATTCGCCAGAGAAGTGGGAAGTCCCATCTCCATTACCACATTGATCAGGTCCAGATAACCCATCAACGCCTTGTCGAAATTCTTCGGACGGTCATCATCCTCCAGGATCTGGTAGCTTACATTGATCAGAAGCGGAGCGATACGCTCACCGATCAGACGCATGGCCTCACCGAATTTCTCCCGCTGATACAGATAGATCAGCCAGATACTGTAACGATAGATACCTGTGGTACTGATGGGGGCGTCGATATCCGACGGATCGATATTGCCGTAAACAAAGCTGAACAGCGGCTCGATCCACTCGTCGATCTCAAAGCGCTCCGGCTGCTTAATGTTTTCGTCTACGAACTCACCCAATTCATACAGCTTTTCGCACTGAGAACGTACGTCCTCGTCCACGTTCATGGACTTCAGGTCAAAATTCGAGTCTTTTAAATAGTCAATTACCAACGCATAGAAGCCGTCCTCCACCTGTTCGTTCAGGAACCGGATCAGCAGGCCCTTGTTATTGGACGCTGCAATGGAAAGAACATTATTGTCACTTCCTGCGGTGATATTTGCGGGTAAAGCCATTTCCTTCTCCTCCTCACATCGTACTATTTCAGTAGTGCAAACTTGGTTTTATTTTACCCTTTTTCCGAAAATCCGTCAATGTCATTTTGTCGAATTTATATAAAATAAATTGTGCTAATCTGACAAAAGATGCGGGTTTTGTCAATCCATGAGTCCCGCCATCTGGAGCAGCGCTCTCGCATTCCTCGTGGTACAGGGTCCATCCTTCATGGTATAGTCAAATTTCAGCTTGTCATCCTCGTAATATTCTTCAAAATGGTAATTCTCTGCGGCAGTTCCGTCCGCCTGTTTCAGATCGCAGAGCTCGAAATCATGGGTGGTCACGATGACCATGCTGTCTCCCAGAGAAAGCTTTTTAAGCGCCTCCCGGGCCCCCACGATCCGGTCCGCGGAATTCGTTCCCTTGAAGATCTCATCGATGAGGCAGATGGCCGGCGTATGGTGTTCTTCGGCGATATATTCCGCCATTTCCTTGATCCGGAGGATCTCCGCATAGAAGGTGGAGATACCGCCTGTCACATCATCCATGACGCGCATGGAGGTGAAGATCTTTCGGTGACCGGATACGAAGGATTTCGCGGTGGTTCCCGCGCCGATATAGGAAAGCACCAGATTCAGCGCCACAGTCCTTAAAAATGTGGTCTTTCCGGACATGTTGGAGCCGGTGATGATGGTAAGGTTCGACTCCAGGGTACCGCTGTTGGAGACCACCGTATCCGGATCCAGAAGGGGATGCAGCATATCGGTAAAGCTTACGCCGCGCTCACCTTCCCTGAGCTCCGGGAGACAGGTGGGGCGCACGAGAGAAAGCACTGCCAGGCTCCCCAGTTCCTCCATTTCACCAACGATCTCAAAGCTTCCGGCGAAGGCCTTGCCGTGCTCTCTGTCCCAACGGAAAGCCAGGTAAGCCAGGAAGAAATCCCAGCCCAGGAAACCGGTGAGCAGCATGCCCGCCAGAGGGTTATAGTCCAGATTCTTCAGATCTGCCAGACGGGACAGCTTCTTCTGGGCCGCCATCATTCCGTCGGTGCCCACCACCTTTTCCCGTATTTGGGCAAGGCGGCTGCTGGTGAAGGTCTCTTTCTTTATGGCTTCAAAGATGGGATATACCTGTCCGCTGGTCATTTCCGTGGCATAGATGTCTCCCGTCTCCTGCTCCAGCTTCGGTTTGCAGCCTGCGGTGATGCCGTAGCCAACGATAAAGGCCACCAGGATCCAGGCCGGCTGCAGGAGCCCCAGCACGATGGCCGTGACCACCGCCACGTTCATGAGGGGAACGAATACCATGAGCAGCCCCATCCAGCCTGCAAAATGCACCTTTCCGGGCTTATAGGTGGCGCCGGGCTTCTTTCCGTCATCCTCTCTGGTGGGATGACGACGATTGTCCACAAAGGCCTGACGTACAACAGATTCATAATCCAGCAGGAACTTCTGCTTGCCTGCCAGCTCATGGATGGCTTCCTGCCGGCTCTCCCTCTCTTTGATCCTGGAGGAAGGATCCAGCAGCACATCCGCAAGCCTCCATTTCCCGTAGGCTGATTGACAGATACTGATGAGCTGATACAGGGATCCGGGTCCCAGAAGGTCCAGATCCCTGGCTACCGTATGCTTCTTTCCCAGATATCTGCTGCCGTTCTCGGGGAATTCACGCCACTCGTTGGTGAATCTTGCCGGATAGGCTTTCGTGGCGGTTTCCCTTGCAGCAAGAAGCCGCTGCTTTTTTTCGATCATATCATGCAATCTCACCAGGGCAAGGAATCCCGCGATCAGAGCGATACCGCCCCAAAGGTAGAAGAGCTTCCCCGGTCTCTCGGTAAGCCCCATATAGAGCAGAACCACTGCGGCCAGGAAGGCGGCAAGTCTTGCCCAGGCTACCCTGTTAAAGCTTTTTTCCAGTTCGTTTTTCCTGTTCTCTATCTCAAGGATCTCTTTTTCGTAAAATATACGGATTTCCTGTTCCATTTTCCTACTTCCTTAATCATTCGTCTTTATGCTCACAGCATAGATAAGTATAACTGAAATAGGTTTCATTTTCTACCTTTTCTTGCTTTTTTCCATTAACTGGGGTACAATGTCATTTATGGAGATACCATATGAAGTGTATTGTTTTTCATCAATTTTCATGCAGGAGGGTCAGTTTTATGAAGTTAATCAGTGGGGCATTCAAATTAGGCGTTGTCGCAGCTGCAGCTTATGGTGTTTATACCCTTTTCAAGGACGAGATCCGCGAGACCGGAACCTATCAGCAGCTGAACGAGAAGTATGATGTGGATAACAAGGTAGAGAAGGCTACAGCTAAGGTAAAGGATACCATGAAGGATACGGCCAAGACCGTTACCGCAGCTGCAAAGACCGCAAAGGAAAAGGCTACCGAGATGCTGAAGCATAACGAAAATACTTCCGAGGAAGCAGGCGACGATTTTGATGATTCCTTCTTCGAGGAGAAGACCGAAGAGGCCGAAGCAAAGACCGAAGAAACGGAAGCAAAGGACGCCGAGAACCCCTTTGCCGCTACCATTACAGCAGCGCAGGATGCCATGGATAAGATCTCCGAAGCTTCTCAGGTTGCTGAAGATAAAAGCGCTTACGAGGCTGTCAGCGACGCAGTGACCAATATCGACATCGAATAAGCAGAATGCTTAGCCGAGAATAAAGCTGCCGGCCGCCGTGAACGAGCAAAACGTTCACAGCGGCCGGCTATTTTATTATTCTCTTAACGCTCCTACCGTAATCCATCCAGCTCATCCCGGTCAAACTGCTCGAACAGCTCCTTCTCCAGATCTGCTTCCGCCTCTCTGCTCCGTTCCTCCGCGATGGCATCCTGCATCATCGCCTCCTCCTGGGCTCTTTCCTGTTCGGACATTTCCTCATATTCCAGCAGAGGCTCGCCCCGCATGTAGTAGATCACATCATTGATCACGCCCTCATCGAAGAAGTCTGCCTCAAAATACAGATCCTCCCCGTTGGATGCGGTGAACCGGTAAACGGTTATGGGCCGTCCCATACGGCGCCGGCGTTTCTCCACATGCTTGGAAAGATACTTGATATCGTCGATCCGGACCACATCGATATGGGACAGGTACGAAACGATCAGGAAGTTCTCCGTAACGATCACATTATCCTGATGCATTTTCAGCTTGGTATCCATTTCCCGGTCCAGCTTCCGGATGTATCGTCCCACCTTGCCGTATCGTCTCAGCACCTGGGCTTCATGGTTCAGCACCGGAAATGCAGTGGCCAGGATCACATACAGAAGAAGGAATCCCAGGATCACCGCCAGCCCCACCATGACGATCTGCAGGAGCAGGATCCTTAGCCGGGGATATGCCACCTCATCAAAAATATACGACGAGACCAGCCCGGAGAATTCCGCCCTGGACATGCCCAGGGCCTCCGCATATTGCTGTTCGATATATCCCGCGGTGACATCATCCTTGATCAGACGAACCAGGTACGTATTATTATCTCTTTTTCCCGTGATTAACTGTGCGGCTGTTTTCTTCTTCAGCAAAACGATTTCCATCGCATCATCATCAATCCGATAGAAATACTCACCCTCTTCCGAGTCTCCGGACTTGTAGATAAATCCCGTGCTCCGAAGATCATCCAGCTGTACCTCCACATTCCGCTGTCCTGCAAGGAAGAAATCCCTTGCATCCTTCGTGTCCGGGAGATGCTCCGTCTGGAAATGTTCCAGCCGGGACACCTGCCCCAGCAGAAGTAAAAGCGATGCAAGTACAAGCACCCCCGGAAGGGTCAGCATCAACAGGTTTTTCTGAAGCAGCCTTCGAAATCGATGCTGCATATTGATCCCTCTACATCTGAATCGGAATACCGTTTACGGATACGCCATCCTCAAGCCGGATGAGCAGACACTTCCGTCCGTCCACCACCTTTGTCTCCAGAAGCTCCGTACGGTTGGTATTGATCTTGATGGTGAAATCCTGATTCTTCACTTCAATGGACCTGGACGGAACAAGATTGGAAGCAACAAAGATCCTCTCCTCGATGGGGACCTCCTCCGGATAACTGCGAAGAGCGGTATTCTCCTGCTCCTCCGAAGTCACTTCCTCCGTGGTGGCGGTCTCTGCCACACTCTCGTTGGGCGAACGCCGGAAGGCCGTATCAAACCGCTCTTCCATGGCCTTGATCCGGTTTTCCTCCAGACCGTTGGAACGGAGCAGCTCTCCCAGCTTCTCCTTGTCGATCACCGGACTCTCCTGCTCTGTCTTCTTCTCATCCACCAGGGTCTTCAGTCCCTCATGGATCCCCAGGATGGTGGAAAGATCCCCTTCCTCTCCCAGAGCTTCCGTGAGCAGCTCGGAGAATACATCCTTCTGATCCGACGCACCCAGGGGCGTATTGCTGCCCAACACTCCATCCGCAAACTGCGGACGGATATCTACGGTATCCTTCGTAAAATAAAGCACATAGTCATAATCCGCCGACCGCTGGATAAAGGCGGGATAGAGAAATCCGTTCATGGGCAGATCCACCACCCTTCCCAGGGGAAGGTTATGAAATGCCCTGTCATCCGCCACATACCCCAGACCGGGCTTCGTGGATTTCACCGGACAGATGGCGCAGAGGATATGACTGTACACCTCTTCTGAGGCGTCCTCCAGATCCAGCTCATCATTTGTCTTTCCCGGGATATCATAGTTCTGATGGGCAAGCAGGATCAGGAAATTATCCACATAGGAATAGTTTTCGATCACCTTCCTGTAGAACCGGTCATTCACTTCATCATCCTTAAGGCCTGTCTGCACCAGCTCCTGAAGAAGCTTCACCTCATCCCCCCGCATATCGCCGGAATGATCGTCCCGATGAACGGTCCTGGGCTCCAGCAGCAGCAGATTCTTATCCCTCGTACCGGAAAGCACCTTGCGGAACAGTTCAAGATATTTAAACTGCTCCTCCTCCGGAAGGATCAGAAATCCTGAGGAGAAATGGGTGACCAGATTCTTGTCCGCATCCACATAGCAACCGCTGATCCGGTCAATATTGCAACGCTCCGGATCCGTCTTATATAATCTTTTGATCTCACTGATATCACTGGGTCTCATTTGTTTTACTCCTGTCATTTCCTGGTGTTACGGGGTCCATACCACGGCATCCTCCGGCAGGGTATTCCTCTCCTCCTGCTTCTGATCCGGGTTGGAAACAAACTGATAATCATAACTGTCCAGGATCTGTGAAAGCAGATCCTCACATTCGTCCTCATGCTCTCCATCGGGATACTGTGCGGTGATCTGCACCACATTCCGGTCCAGCTTCTTCATTCCCTTCAGGTAGAAATATTCTTCCTCAATGCCCAGGTACCCGGAGATTACATACTCCGACCCTTTGTCCTCATCGGTGAACACCCTTGTGGAGGAATCATTTTTATACAGATTATGGAATACGGAATACTGCATATGGAAGGATACCGGAAGCTTCTCCTCGTGATACTCCGCGATCTGGATCCGCATTCCGTATTCCGGGTGTTCGTAGCTGTAATAATACCCCTGGTCCGTGGGCTTCGGCGACACATCATAGAAGCCTTCGGGAATGGTGAATACAGAGCCGAGCTTTCCCCGGTGTTCCCCGGCGCCGTCGATCTTCGGCGCTTCCTCTGTCTGCTTCTGTGTCTTTTCTTCCGTCTGCTCTTCCGTTTTCCTGTCCGGCCCACTCTCCGTAAGCTTCCCGACGGGTCCGGGTTCCGAAGGTTTTTCCGTGGGCTGCTCTGTCACCGGCTGCAGGGTGATCTCCGAAGGTTTTTCCGTGGTCTCATCCGTTGCCGAATTGGTCCTTTTTGTTCCGGGAAGCATCACAAGAAGAAGGATCGTAACCAGGACGATCCCCAACACACCGATCATGATCAGCATTTTCTTCTTCAAATGATTCCCCTCCGCAAGATCCACATTTCAGTGGTTCATTATACTCTATTTCGGGATAAAAAAGAAGTGATCCGAAGACCACTTCTTTTATTTTCTCTTAAATGACCAAAAATCAATTTATTTTGCCGCTTTTTTTGCTCTCTTTGCTTCCAGTGCCTTATCCGTAGGCCGTACAAGCAGGAAGCAGAGCAGAAGGGCTACCACATACAGTGCCAGTGTAAAGTAAAGCACATTCTGGTATCCGTCCGGATTTACCACAGCCGTATGCATAACGCCGTTTTCCATATACTCGATGGTCTTCTCGCTTCCGGTATTGGATACGATGAGAGAAGCCACCTGGTTTCCGGTAAGACCTGCAAATGCCCAGGCGGAAAGGGTTATACCATGGATCGCCGATATGGATCCCATACCGTAGTGATCGGAAAGCAGGGTAGGTACATTGGAGAAGCCTCCGCCGTAGCCTGCATTGACAACCATGATCAGGGCGATAACGATGATGATCAGCAGTACATTTCCTTCCCCTGTCTTGATACCCTGAGTAACCATGACCAGAGCGGTAAATGCGATGGACAGGATGAAGATCAGCTTATAAATGGTATTCCGGTCCTTCATGGTATCTGCCCATGCAGAGAAGCCCAGACGGCCGCCTGCATTGAAGATAGCGGAGAAGGTGGAAATGATACCTGCAGAAGCTGCCAGTCCGATACACTTAACGATCATCTTCTCCTGAGAGATCAGGGCCAGACCGCAGGTGATGTTGATATAGAACATCAGCCAGATACCGATGTAGTTGCCGATGGGCTTGGTCTTAATTGTAGCCAGGATACTGGGCTTCTCGCCCTTGCCCTGGGGCTCATGCCAGCCTGCCGGCTTTGCCAGGAGCAGGTGGCCCACAAACATCATTACGAAATATACAGCAGCCAGGATCCAGAACATCTTGTAGATGCCTACGCTCTTCTGCAGAGACTCCATGATGGGGCTTGCGATGGCCTTTGCAGCACCGAAACCTGCAACGGCAAGTCCGGTAGCCAGACCCTTACGATCCTTGAACCACAGCATAAGTGTCTTAACCGGTGACAGATAACCGGTACCAAGACCGATACCCATGATGAAACCATAGCTGAGATAGATACCTACCAGAGCCAGTGTACTTCCCGGATGATTTCCACCGTAGTAAATGAAGAATCCGGTCAGCGCCATACCTAAGGAGAAACAGATGGTTGCGATCAGAGACGCCTTGTGAATATCCTTCTCTACAAAATTTCCGAGGAATGCTGCTGACATTCCAAGGAAGAAGATGGCAAAACTGAATGCCCACTCTACTGCACCCTTGGAGAAACCAATATGCTCTGCAATATTCTGACTAAACAGTGACCAACAGTAAACCGTACCGATACTGCAATGCAGCAGCAGAGCCGGGATTGCCGCGCGCACCCATTTATTGCTGCGCCAGCCGGTCTGCTTTGTCGTCTCTTCGCTCATTTTCCGTCTCCTTTGTTTCTAAGAAATATAAATCAGCGGATCTTCCGTCGTGAAAACCCAAAGAGGCATTATACTTGAAATACCGCAGGATTTCAAGACTCTTTTTTCTTCCGGAGGGGCAACCGCAGGAGAAACCCTGTCCTAAAAATCGTCATCATCATCCGGAACGTAGGGATCCGGGATCTCCTTGAGCTTCGATTCCTTCGTTTCCTTCGGTTCCTTTGTTTCCTTCGGTTTCTGCTCTTCCTTGTTCTTTCTCCGGTCTTCCTTATTCACACGACGTTCGGTCTTTACTTCCCGGGTATCCTCCAGCCCCTGCCTTCGGTCTTCCTTGTTCTTTCGTCGGTCCTCAAAGAATTCCCCGATCCGTTCTTTTCTTTCGTTCCACTCTTCTCTTCGTTCTTCTCTTTCCTGTTCCCGTTCCTGTTCTCGCTCCTGCTTTCTCACCTCACGCTGTTCGTCCTTGATCTTACTGCGTTCAGCCTCAGCCTGCAGGGCTTTATTACTCTCCGCCTCCGGGGTTTCCGCATTTCCGTCGGCAATGCCCCGTTTACGCTCCATACGGCTCAGGATGTAATCATGATAGGAGAAATCAACGATAGCTGCCAGCGGAATGGAAAGCAGCACGCCCAGGATACCAAACATCCGTCCGCCGATGATGATGAACACCAGGATCACCACACTGGATACTCCCAGAGAATCACCGAACAGCTTGGGTTTCAGCACATAACCGTCTATGGTCTGCAGCACCAGGGTGAAGATCAGGAAGATCAGTGCATCCAGGGGATTTACCAGCACCAGGATCAGACTGCCGATCACCGCTCCCACCAGAGGGCCGAAGGTCGGCGCCAGGTTTGTCACGCCTACGACTACAGAGATCAGTACCACATAGGGCATACCCATGATGGCCATAAAGATACCGTTTACGATACCGATGATGAGACCGTCAAGAACGTCACATGCGACGTATCTTGTCATGATCTTGTTGCAGCGCTTGAAGAAGCTCATTACGCCCTTATATTTCTTCGGCGGCATAGCTGCACGAAGGAAACGCTTTCCTCCTGCCAGCATGAAATATTTGCCGAAAAGGAAGTAAATGGCCAGGATCAATCCCAGAAGGAAGGTGATCAGGCCGCTTCCGAATTCCAGACCCTTATTTACGATCACTTCCTTATTATCACTGATCCAGTTGACCACATTGTTTACCAGATTATCCAGGAAATCGCTGATGGAGTTTACGTTGATGGGAAGCTTGCCGAATTTATCGGATAATCCCTTAAGCCAGTTCTTCAGCGAAGTAGAATACCCGTCCACATTTTCCACAAACTGCCTTATACTGTCTCCCAGCTGCGGCAGCAGATATACCATCAGGGTAGCCACCAAAAGCACCACCAGGATCAGGGCCAGCGTCACCGCCAGCATCCGCCTCAGCTGCCATTTCTTCATCTTACCGAACAGATGATGCTCGAAGATCCGGGCCAGCGGATCGATGACATAGGCGATAGCCATGCCGATGATCACCGGCGTGAGGAAACGAAACAGCCTTCCGAGCAGACTGAACACTGTACCAAAATGCTCCAGCGCTACAAAGAGAACCACTCCGCAACAGATCGCGATGGCATTCCCCACCCATCGATATTGCAGCCATTCTTTTTTAAACTTCATAGAAAATGCCCCCAACATTCAGAATTTCGCACAGACGAATTTAGTATAACACAATCCCTTCTTTTTTTACAGAGAATATTTACAAATTGTTTTCCGCGTCCTATAATAATCCCTTGTGATTTACAGATGTTACAGGAGTTTAGCAATGAACATTAACGACAGATCCATGTTCCTGTTTCGGGACGCACCGGTTTCCAAAGCCGTTTTTTCAAATATCATACCTTCCATCATCAGTATGCTGATGGTCATGTTTTATAATCTGGCCGACACCGTATTCATCGGTCAGACCAGGGATGCCCTGATGGTTACCGCCGTCTCTCTGGCCACTCCCGTGTTCCTGCTTTTCATGGCCATAGGCATGCTCTTCGGCATCGGGGGCACCTCCTTTATCTCCCGCCGTCTTGGCGAGGGGGATTACCAGTCGGCACGTCACGCCTCCTCCTTCTGCTTCTGGAGCGGAACCGTGATCGGGATCATCTCCATGATCGGGATCATGATCTTTGCCGAGGGCGTAGCAAAAGGCGTTGGCGCCAGCGAAGATTCCCTTTACTATACGAAGCAGTACCTGACCATTGTGGCTCTTGGCATCCCCTTTCTCATTGTGAGCAATGCCTTCAGCAATATCATCCGCGCTGAAGGATACCCCAAGATCGCCATGGCCGGCATGATCGTGGGTAATCTGGTGAATATCCTTCTGGATCCGGTCATGATCCTGATGTTCGGCTGGAATGTGGCCGGAGCAGCCATAGCAACGGTTCTGGGAAATGTGGTATCCGCCGTGTTCTATCTGCTCCATCTGATAAACAAAAAATCCATGCTCTCCATCCGTCCGAAGGATTACACCCTGCGAAGATCCATCTCTCTGGGAGTATTCGCCATCGGCATCCCGGCTTCGCTGAATTCCGTTCTCATGAGTACATCCAATATCGTCATCAACAAAGTCATGGCGGGTTACGGGGATATGGCGGTGGCAGGTCTCGGCGTTGCCATGAAGGTCAACACCATCACCGTCATGCTGCTGATCGGTATCGGTATAGGTGTTCAGCCGCTGCTGGGCTTCTGTTTCGGCGCCCGGATGCGTAAACGGTATATCGCCGTGTTACGGTTTACACTGATCGTGGCCACCATCACCAGCTTTATCATGACCTTCGTCTGCTACACCTTTGCGGGTCCGTTAGTGGAGTTTATCCTGGAGGAACCGGCAGCCTATTCCTATGGCTTTGAATTCTCCCGGGTCTATATCCTGTCAGGTCCCGTGATCGGGCTTCTCTTTGTCATGATCAACGCCATCCAGTCCACCGGCGCCATGATCCCCTCCCTCATCCTTTCCCTGTCCAGACAGGGGATCATTTACTATCCGGTGCTGATCCTGTTCACTTCGTATTACGATACGGCAAAGATGGCTGCCATGTCCCAGCCCGTAACGGACTATATCGCTGCCGCCCTGGCGGTGATCCTGTTCATTCTGACCTTCCGAAAATACTTCCCCAAACGCAGAAGTATCGACTGATCAAATCCTTTCTCAAAAACAGAAGTACTCCCGATACAGTCCGCCACTAAATTTACGAACCGTATCGCAAAAACAGATCCCGGGCACCGGTGCCCGGGATCTGTTTCTCAATCAGCCGTTTTACTCTGCAGTTCTTACTAGAATTCTTACTGAGTTCTTACTGAGGTTTTACTACGATATTGATGATCTTCTTCGGTACGTAGATCTCCTTTACCACGGTAAAGCCTTCCAGTCTGGCGGCAATGGCTTCCTTACCTGCAGCCAGGATCTCTTCCTTTGCTGCATCTGCAGGAACCGTAACCGTTGCTCTGGTCTTTCCATTGATCTGTACCGGAAGCTCCATGGTATTTGCCACCAGGTACTTCTCATCATACTCCGGCCAGCTCTCATGGAATACGGAATCCGTTCCTCCCAGAGCCTCCCAGAGCTCCTCACCGATATGGGGTGCGAAGGGTGCGATGAGACGTACCATGGTCTTCAGGGTCTCCTTATCCACACCGGTAGTCTTGGTGAGATCCACAAACTTATTGTTGAACTCCATAAATGCGGAGATCACCGTATTCAGGCTGAAGCTCTCCAGACGCTGGGAAACCGCCTTCACCAGACCGTGGCGAAGCGCCAGGAGCTCCGGTGTTTCCGCAGTCTCACCCTTCTCCAGATTATCCATGATCATGGTATAGAATCTCCGGATAAACCGATAGATACCATCAATTCCCGCATCATCCCAGATGGAATCCAGTTCCGGAGGTCCTACAAACAGCTCATAGAGACGCAGGGTATCGCATCCGTATTCCTCCACGATATCATCGGGGGATACGATATTTCCAAGAGATTTGCTCATCTTGGTGGGAGCGCCGGTCACCTTGTCACGACCGCAGATCATACCCTGATTGAACAGCTTCTTAAAGGGCTCATCAAAGCTCACTGCGCCGATATCATACAGGAACTTGGTATAGAACCGGGAATACAGCAGATGAAGCACAGCGTGCTCAACGCCGCCGATGTACATATCCACCGGAAGGTACTTGTCTGCCTTCTCCTTGCTTACCAGCTCCTCCTTGTTCTTGCTGTCCACATAACGGAGGAAGTACCAGGAAGATCCTGCCCACTGAGGCATGGTGTTAGTCTCCCGCTTAGCCGGCTTGCCGCAGCAGGGGCAGGTGGTATTGACCCAGCTCTCGATGGCAGCCAGAGGAGATTCTCCGGTACCTGTAGGCTCATACTTCTCCACATCCGGAAGGAGTAACGGCAGCTGATCCTCCGGAACCGGAACCGCACCGCAGTCCGGACAATGAACGATGGGGATAGGCTCGCCCCAGTAACGCTGACGGGAGAATACCCAGTCACGCAGCTTATAGTTCACGGTAGCCTTACCATAACCCTTATCCTCGATGTACTGCGGAGCCTCCTCCTTCAGTACGGAGGATTCCATACCGTTCCAGTCACCGGAATTGATCATGATGCCGGACGCCTCGGTATACGCCTCCTGCATATCCGGGATCTCTACCCCATCCTTTGCGATAACCTGGATGATGGGCAGATCAAACTTCTTTGCGAATTCAAAGTCACGGTCATCATGGGCCGGAACGCACATGATGGCGCCGGTTCCGTAATCCGCCAGAACATAGTCCGACAGCCAGATGGGAACCTTTGCTCCGTTCAGCGGGTTGATGGCATAGCTTCCGGTGAATACACCGGTCTTATCCTTATCCGCCATACGGTCAATGGAGGAACGAAGAGAGGTCTGATAGATATACTTGTCTACCGCTTCCTTTGTCTCCGGTGTAGCAAGTCCCGCTGCCAGCTTATGCTCCGGTGCAAGCACCATAAATGTAGCGCCGTACAGGGTATCCGGACGTGTGGTATATACAGTGATGAACTCATCTCTTCCGTCGATCTTGAAATTTACCTCAGCGCCCCTGGATTTGCCGATCCATTCGGTCTGCATCTTCTTTACCTTCTCCGGCCAGTCCAGCTTGTCCAGATCAGCCAGAAGGCGCTCAGCATAAGCCGTGATCTTCAGCATCCACTGACGGAGATTCTTCTTGGTCACATCCGCTCCGCAGCGCTCGCACTTTCCTTCCTTTACTTCCTCATTTGCCAGACCGGTCTTACAGGAGGGGCACCAGTTAATGGGCATTTCCTTCTCATAGGCCAGGCCCTTCTTGAACATCTGCACGAAGATCCACTGGGTCCACTTGTAGAATTCCGGATCCGTGGTATTCACTTCCATATCCCAGTCATAGATGGCTGCGATCTGCTTGATCTGGCGCTTGATATTCGACACATTTTCTGCCGTGGAGATCGCCGGATGAACCCCATGCTTGATGGCATAGTTTTCTGCCGGAAGACCGAAGGCATCCCATCCCATGGGATGGATCACATATTTATCATGCATCAGCTGATAGCGGCTCCACACATCCGAGATCACATATCCTCTCCAGTGTCCCACGTGAAGTCCGTTGCCCGACGGATAAGGGAACATATCCAGACAGTAATACTTGTCCTTCTTCCCGTCATTTACGTTGATGGGGTTCTCTTCCCACTTCTTTGTCCATTTTGCTTCGATCAGCTTGTGATTGTACTTCGCCATTCCTTTGTCTCCTCGTTAATATTACATAAGTTATGCCATGTCCTCACCGGGAGGACATGGCGTATGATCATCACATGATTGATTCAGCTTAAGGAAAGCACCGGCTATCTGGTCTCTCCCGTGATCAGCCAGGGTGAAGGCTGTGTCACGAATACGCTGTTCTTATCGGTCTTGCTGATGGTGATCTGAGTCACCTCCATGTCACGGATATTGTATTTCTCAAAGATCTGCTTGATGCCGGAAAGCACATCCAGCTCCAGGGTATAGATCACGAACTGCATCTTCGGATTCTTGGTGAGCAGCCGTTCGATATCCCGCTCCAGATACTTGGTCGCCACGATAAAGGAAAGACGCGGAACCGGTATCTTCGCCAGAGATTCATCGGACAGATCCGGGATAATGGTAACATTGTGGATACCAAACTTGTTCAGGTTTTCCTCCATAGTACGAAGATCCTGTTCATTGGGCTCTACCGCAATGATATGTCCCTCGCTGGCAATGATGGCCGACTCGATCACGATGGTCTCTCCGCTGACGATGGCAATGGTATCATGAGAATCCACACCCAGCATGCTCATGATCACCGCTCGGATCTCATTTCCCACGTATTTAACGGTACCCTTGCTGAAGAACTCGTTCTTCATACCGATCCGGTAGCTCTCCCGGGTATTCTCATTCACAATGAAGATCACGGAAGGATTCGACAGCTTCCTTGTGGCGAAATCCATGATCCTTCCCTGCTTGATATTATCATTGGGAAGAAGCCCCTCCGCGAACCAGACATTATACTCTCCCAGTCCCTTTTCCCACAGATCATAGAAAAGGTTCTCCTGTGTGGAATCCGCGAAGATCATCACCCGTTTATGGGTCTCGATGGTCGGGATCAGATTCTTCTCCTTCCCGCAGATATTTACAAGCTTGATCTTCTCTGCACTGGTATTCATGATGTCTGAAAAATGTGCCGTCCATGCCAGCATCTCTCCGTTGCTGAATGCCGTTCTTTTCTCTGCCATATTCCTGTCCCCTTAGCTTATTTCATATTCTTCCGATCTCCGTTTTCGGAGGTCGCATTTCTCTTCTTTGTCCTGTCCATGGTGACGCCCTCCGGATCCTCCCGGGCAGCATCCCCGGCCTGCTTCATGGCCTTGCTTTTGGCCCTGCGGTCAAACCACCTCTGTTTATCCCGTGCCGCATCCGCCTTCAGTTTATCCTTCATTCCGGGTCTCGTCTTCTCACGGACTCCTCGGATGGGATTTCCGTCATCATCAAAGCCGATGAGGTCATAATAATACTCCGTGTTGTTCGACAGCTCCTTATGCCGCAATCGGTATCGCAGATACATGTTGAACAACGTGTAGATGATGGCAAATACCGGAACGGAAAGAACCATACCTACCAAACCGAACATTCCGCTTCCCACGGTAATGGCAAGCAGTACCCACAGACCGGACAGACCGGTGGCATCCCCCAGGATAATGGGCTGCAGCAGGTTTGCATCCAGCTGCTGGATCACGATGACAAAGATGACAAAGAGCAGCGCCATCTTCGGTTCCTCCACCAGGATCAGCAATCCCGAAGGAACAAGACCGATGATCGGACCAAAGAAAGGAATGATATTTGTTATCGCAATGATCACACTGCAGAGAAGTCCGTAGGGCATACCCACAATACTGCAGAAGATCGCGCAGATCACGCCGATCATCAATGAATCGACGATCTTTCCCGTAACGAATCCGCCGAATACACTGTTCACATAGGCTGTAGCGTCCAGAACCCTGTTGCCGCGCTTCTTGCTGCAGAAGCTGTAAAGCAGCTTCTTGCTCTGGGCCGCCAGCTTCTTCTTCTGCGCCAGGAGATAAATGGCAACGATCAGTCCCACGAAAATGTCGATGACGACCAATACGCCGTCCATGATACCGGAAGATACCTTTGCAAGGATCGTATCCATATTGGGAAGAAGCGTATCATTGATGAAATGGGAAAGCGTATCCTCAAAATTGTTCAGATAGTTATTGATCACATTCAGGATGGATTCATTACCGGAGAACCATCCGCTCAGGGTCTCTTTGATATTATCGATATACTCCGGCACCTTCTGATACAGGCTGACCAGACTGTCCTTCAGCTGCGGAAGAAGGATAGCCAGAAGACCGATGATCAATCCGAGGAAAGCAAAGATCGTAAGGGTAAGTCCCAGCCCGTTGGCCAGACTTTCCAGTCTCTGCCTGGACTTCACCACATTGGCCAGCAGCTTCTTCACTACCTTGATAAAGAAGTTATGCAACGGATTCAGTATATACGCAAAAACCATACCGATAAATACCGGCGTCATGGCGGAAAGCAATGCCCCTATGAAATTCCCCAGCACGGAAATCTTGGTGAGCAGCATGGAAACGATCACCACTGCTACCAACGCCAGCGCCAGAATGATCCCCCGGTTGATATCCCGTTTATCCCAGTTTTTTGTGGTCGCAACGATCACATCCCGGGCAGCACGTCGTTCCTTTTTGGTTTTTTCCCCCAGTCCGGGCAGCATATCCGAAGTCAGAGTCTGTGTTTTCCCATGCATCAGATCCTCAGTGTCTTCGGATTCCGGATCTACCCCATTCAGTTTATCATTTTCCCCCATAGCATTCTCCTTCCGGATATCAGAGAACGCTCTCTTCTCCTGCTCAGCCATATCTGAACCTCTGTTTTCAAAGATTTTAAGCCGTAAAGTATGTAAGCACACACCTACGGCTTATTTTAGCACATTCCCGTATGAAATTACAGTTTTTTCTTAACAGAGTCGAAAGATATGCTGCAAAATCAGTCTCTGTCTGCAAATCACGCCTTACAGTGCCGCCTTGATGGCTGCCAGCAGTTCATCATAGGTCTCATATGCGGGCAGTTCCGGATATTCCTTCTTGATGGCATCGGTACTCTTAAAAAGAAAACCTGCCTTGCTGGCCTGGATCATTCCCAGATCATTATGGCTGTCTCCGCTGGCGATGGTGGAAAAGCCTATGGACTGCAGAGCACGTACGGTGGTGTATTTGGATTTCTCGCAACGCATCCGGAAACCGGTAATGGTTCCGTCCCCGGCAACCTCCAGGGTATTGCAGAAGATGGTGGGCCAGCCCAGCTTCTTCATGAGAGGCTTGGCAAACTGGGTAAATGTGTCGCTCAGGATCAATACCTGTGTAAGCTCCCTCAGTTCATCCAGGAACTCTCTTGCTCCCGGAAGCGGGTCGATGGTGGCGATGGTATCCTGGATCTCCTTCAGACCCAGTCCGTGCTGCTTTAAGATCTCCAGGCGGAAATTCATCAGCTTATCGTAATCCGGTTCATCCCGGGTCGTTCGCTTCAGCTCCGGTATTCCTGTTGCCTCGGAAAATGCGATCCAGATTTCCGGTACCAGAACACCCTCCAGATCCAGACATACGATATTCATATCACTCATGACAAACCTCCTAAGTCTGCGCTTATTTTTTTCTGCCATTTATGGCAATTCCGTGTGATCCTCTTCCCGATAACGGGTTGGAGACCACACGGAACTTATTTTACACGATTCCCGGGATTTTACAACACTATTTTTCGTGAACCGAAACTTATCTAAAGCTGTTGGCCCAGGTAACCAGCGAATTATGCCAGATGTTATTCTCCACATCTCTTCGCATCTGATCCGTTACCGGACCGTTCTTCGCCATCCTGGCCAGGATCACTGCCTGCAGCTGTTCCACCGTCATCTCCTCATAAGGGATATCCGGGATCACTACTTCCGAAAGATCCGTCTTCTTTTCTTCCTTCGGCTCTGCCTTTGCTTCCGCCTCAGGTTCAGCCTTCGATTCCGCCTTGGGTTCAGTCTTCGTTTTCGCCTTAGTTTCCGCCTTCGTCGATGCAACAGAGCTCTCCACCTTATCCGGGATCATTTTCTTTCCTTTTCCCGAGCCAGGTGCAAAGATCTCTCCGGAATTCGGTGCCAGCCGGATCTCCAGCTGTCCTCCGGAAGCAGCTGCTGCACTTCCTCTCAGCAGCCCCGTATACTGTTCCGCAGAAGCGGGAACACGGACTACCGCTTCCTGATCATCATTATTCACTGCGATGATGAGATTTCCCCGCGCATAGGCATACTGGCGGTTCGTCAGCAAAAGCTGTCTGTAATCTCCGTTCACCAGATCCGGCTGTTCCTTATGGATCTTCGCCAGGGCCATGATGAGCTTCGTACAGGGATTCTTCTCATAATCCTCGGCATGCTCCTTAAGATCGATGAAGGGGCGAAGGGAATCATCGGAAAACCGTTCCTTTCTTCCCTCGATACCGAACTCACTTCCGTAGTAGATCGACGGAATACCCGGCAGGGTGAAAAGAAGGATATGTACGGGTTCAAAATGTCCCTTGTTGCTGAGCTTGGTATAGATACGCTCCACATCATGGTTATCCACGAAGTTGTACAGCTTGATGTTGGATGAGATCATGCCGCCGGTATAATTTACCGTATGGGCAATCTCAAAATAATTGTGATCATTATGACCACTGTAAAGGGCCTTGTGGAGGGTATAATTCGTTACACTGTGCAGTGTCCGGTCATTTGCCCACCTGGAATAATCCCCATGGATCACCTCTCCCATGAGCCAGAAGTCCGGCTTCACGGAATCTGCCGTAGTGCGCAGGGCCTTCATGAAATCGAAGTCCAGCACATCCGCTGCATCCAGACGTATGCCGTCAATATCGAATTCCGATACCCAGAAACGGATCACATCACAGATATAATCCCGTACCGCAGGGTTTCGCTGATTCAGCTTCACCAGCAGATTATAGCCGCCCCAGTTGTCATAGGAAAAACCGTCGTTGTACTCGTTGTTGCCGTAGAAATTCACATTACAGTACCAGTCCCGGTAAGC
>JAGBNH010000049.1 GCA_017634475.1 Eubacterium sp. | reverse complement strand
GGTAGCAAAGGATATCGGTTCCATGGCAGCGGTTCTTTACGGTAAGGTGGATCAGATCATCCTGACCGGCGGTATCGCTTATGGAAAATATGTAACAGAAGAGATCGCAAACCGCGTGAAGTTTATTGCACCGGTTACCATTTATCCGGGTGAGGATGAGCTTCTGGCACTGGCACAGGGCGCTCTCCGTGTGATGAATGGTGAGGAAGAAGCAGGGGTATATTAAAGCCTGCACCATATCCTCGATAGATCGGAAGGAGGTAGAGTATGGACGAACAGAATCTGAATGGTTCGGAAAATAAGTATAGTATGGCTACGGATCCCTACGGAGCAGAGCAGAACCCCTATGGTGCCGCGCAGCAGAATCCCTACGGAGCAGGGCAGAACCCTTACGGTGCTGCAGGGCAGAATCCCTACGGAGCAGGGCAGACCCCCTACGGTGGCGCGCAGCAGAATCCCTACGGAGCTGAGCAGGGCGCTTGCGGTACCAACGGAAACCCCTACGGAGCTGAGCAGGGCGCTTACGGTACCAACGGAAATCCTTACGGAGCACAGCAGGGCGCCTATGGTACCAACGGAAATCCCTACGGAGCACAGCAGGGCGCCTATGGTACCAACGGAAATCCTTATGGAGCACAGCAGGGTGGAAACCCCTACGGAGCCGGACAGAATCCCTACGCTTCAGCTAATGGGGCACCTATAGTGCCGCCGAAGCCGCCCAGGAAGAAAATGTCCAAAAAGGCGAAGATCCTCATCTTCGGAGGAGTCGGGCTTGCGGCTGTTGCCGTGGCTGCGGTATTCCTGTGCCTGTACGTGTTCTTCCCTGCAAAGAAGACAGTTAAGGCCGCCATCGATGGTATGCTGAGTTCCGACAATGTCGTCAGCAAATCCGTACTCATGAAGGAATTGGGAATGGATACCCTGTCCCAGAATTTCGCCAGGGAAGGCGGACAGATCAAGCTGGATCTTACCATGGATGGGGAAGCGGTCTCATCGCAGAAAACCGGTGTAGATGCGGAACTCGATCTGGATAAAGCGGCAAAGAAGCTTTCCGGAGAGCTGGAGCTGGAGCGGAATGGAGAGAAGTTTGTTGAAGCTGAGCTCTTTGCGGATGAGGAAAGAACCTATGTGACCGTAAAGGATCTGATGAAGGGGTACCTGAGCGTAACCAACAAGGATATCCTGAACAGTATCATGAACTCCCCGCTGGGAAAGGAAATGATGAGCCATAGCTCTGTTTCCATGCCTTCCAATATCCCGAAGATCGATCTTAATTTCTTTGCGGAATCCAACAGCATCAATATGGAAGCCTTTACTTCCGATGACAACGTGCTCTGGAAGGATAGCAAGGTAGGCCGCGAAGGAAGCGAGAAGCTGGCCATCGGTTCCGAGATGGTAAGTGCAAAGAAGTACAGTGTGACCATTCCGAAGGAAACGCTGAAGAATCTGGTAGAGAACTACATGGACGTTGCACTCAATGCAGCCGGAAATACCCAGTTCGGAAGTATTGATCCCAGCCAGATCAAGTCCCTCATGTCAGGCATTTTCAAAGATGACTTTGTATATTATGTATATGTCCTGGATGACAAGGTGATCTCCATAAAGGCAAACGGCAAGCTCACCGTTGTAATGTATTCTTTGGACTATAACATTGATTTCGTAAATTACAGCAGCGATACGCAGAATACCCTGTCCTTCTCCCTCAGTCTGGGCATGGGCGGTATGAACGCCATCGAAGCTAAGTTCAGCAGCATTACCAAGAACGAGGGAGATCAGCTTAAGACAGATGTGACTCTCACGCTTACTGCGGCTAACACCGCGGAGATCTCCGGTTCCTACAGCCAGACCTACAATAAGTCGGCCAAGACCTTCAGTGGTTCCGGCTCTCTTACCCAGAGCGGCAACTCCATCGGGAAGATCGCTCTGGAAGGAAAGGTTGAGGAGCAGGAGTCCGGTAAGAAGCTGAAGCTCCAACTCGACAACTTTGCCATTTCTTCTTCTTCAGGTCAGGAGATCATGAAGCTTGAGGGCTCCATCGAGATCAAGACCAAGGACGGCGGGATCGAGGTGGAGTCCATGGATTCTTCCAAACCGGTAGTAAAGATTGAGGCTGACTCCAAGGAAGAGATCAAGGCCATCATCGATCCGGAAAGTGAAGAATATAAGAAGTTTATTGAACGTTTCCGTAAGGCTATGGACGGAGCAGGTCTGGATAAGTATCTTCCGGATGATTTTTAAAAAGATTGGGAAAGGGTTATACAATGATCGAATTTAGTATAGGTATTCTGGGGTGCGGACATATCGCGGGAGTGGTTGCCGATACCCTGAACAAGCTGGAGGGCTTCCGGGTTGCTGCCGTTGCGGCGAGAACTCAGGAGCGTGCACAGGAATTTGCAGATAAGTATAATGTCCCGAAGGCATATGGTTCCTATGAGGAGCTGCTGAAGGATGAGGAGATCGAGCTGGTTTATATCGCCACGGTGAATTCCAACCATGCAGAGCTGGCGAAAATGTGCGTCGATGCGAAGAAGCCGGCGCTGGTGGAGAAGCCCTTCTCCTACAACTCGGCAACCGCCACCAAGGTGATCCAGTATGCGAGAGATAATCATGTCTTCATCGGTGAAGCCATGTGGACCCGTTTCGTACCGGTGATCGATCATCTCCGTGAGGTGATCAAGGCCGGAACAGTAGGTCCCGTACGTTACATCACCTCTACGCTGGGCTATAACCTGAGAGACAAGGAACGTCTTCTGAAGCCTGAGCTGGGCGGCGGAGCGCTTCTGGATCTGGGCGTATATCCCCTGCAGATGATCGTTCTTGCGGCAGGCGAGATGCCGGCAACCATGGCATCCTCCATGATCCCCGTATCCACAGGCGTGGACGGAATGGAAGTGATCCAGATGCCCTTCCCTCACGGACAGGGCGCTACAGCCATCGTATCCATGATGTCTGATCTGGATAACCGCACGGTGATCTACGGAACCGAAGGACGTATTGAGATCGAGGGCACAAATGCCCCCACATCCCTTAAGGTATTTGATAAGGACGGAAAGCAGGTGGATGAGTTCTATCCGCCGGAGCGTCAGATCACCGGATATGAGTATCAGTTCCTTGCAGCAAGGGAAGCTGTCATTACCGAGAAACCCGAGACGGAGCAGATGAAGCATATCGAGACCGTACAGATCTTAAGCTTCATGGATGCCCTTCGTTCTACCTGGAACCTGCGGTTCCCGCTTCCCGGCGAACCCAAGCCGGGAGAGAAGGATCCTCATCAGCCCGTTCCGGTGAACGGACCCGGAGGACCCGGCGGCCCCATGGCTCCCGGAGGACCGGGACGCCCGCCTATGAGAAATGCATAAAGGAAATGTGCAGATCAAAAGCATAACAGAGGCTGATTCAAAGCAAAAAATAAGGATGGGATCGCCATAAGGCGGTTCCATCCTTTTTTATAGTTGCTGACAAACCGTTCAGTCCAGCTTCCGGATCAGGTCTTCCAGGGTCAGCTGCCCTGCCGCAGATCCCTGTCCCACGGTGGCAAAGGTAAAGGCGCTTCCGGTCTTCGCTCCTGCGGTCCTGGTCACTGCTCCCAGAGGATGCATGGAGATTATGACTACGGGACGGGAGATGGGATGGGAGGAATGCCCGCGGGTAACCGCTTCGGTGAGCTCCAGGACCCGGTCCACATCGAAATGATTCTTCGGCGTTACGGCGATCTTCAGGATATCTCCCCCCAGCTGCTCCATATCCCAAAGCAGGTCTTCCATATTGTTATTGTGAGGGGTCTTCTCGAAATTGTGATAGGACATCACCACGCCGATCCCCAGATCCCTGGCCTTGGTGGAATTCCGGACAACACGGTAATTACCGGAAAGCACCTCGATATCCAGCAGATCGATATATCCGCTGACCATGGCCCATGCGGAAATGTCATCGATCATATTCTCGGCCCTGTCATGGCGAAGCTCTCCGCCTTCCTCCTCACTGCGATAGGTGAACAGGATCAGACGGTCCGGGTGCTGCTTCCGGAGCTTCCCCAAAAGCTCGGTCAACAACGTCTGGTTGGTCACGTGGTCATAATAATCCGCCCGGAACTCAATGATCTCCGCCACCGGATATGCACGCAGTCCCAGCGCCTCCAGACGTTCTGCTTCCTTTATGATCGCTTCGGATTGTGCCAGGACCTCCTCGTCCGTACGCCCCACAATGGGTACGCAGATCTTAGGGATCCGGTCTCCGAAGGTGATATTTTTAAATGTGATCTTCCCCATTTCGATCACCTCCACCCTTCGCTTCACTACTCATACTTCAATGATCCGCAGCACGCACGCAACAGGTTCATTGTGCTGCTCACATAATCATGGTTAGTATTATTTTATCACAGCCCTGTAAAGAAGTCACATTGATTTTAAGAATATTTCACTTGCAACACATTTCATATAAAGCTATCATAGAGAAGATCATTTATCAACAAGAGGAAGAGATATGCTGAAACGATTATTGGCTGAAGTAAAAGAGTATAAGAAGGACTCTCTGTTGACGCCGGTATTCATGATCCTGGAGGTTATCTTCGAGGTCCTGATCCCTCAGTATATGGGCAAGATCATCGATCTGTCCGAGGGAGACAACGTGGATATCGGCCGAGTGCTCACCTACGGCGCCATCATGCTGATCCTGGCCGCAGGCGCGCTCTGGGCGGGGATCATGGGAGGAAAATACGGTGCCAGAGCCTGCACCGGTTTTGCCAGGAACCTCCGGAAGACCATGTACCGGCGGATCCAGACCTTCTCCTTTGCAAACATTGACAAATTCTCCACATCCAGTCTGGTCACACGTATGACCACGGACGTGACGAACATCCAGAACTCCTATCAGATGGTGCTCCGGATGCTGACCCGTGCGCCCGCCAATCTGATCATCTGTATGACGGTGGCCTTCACCATCAGCCCCAAGGTAGCCTTTGTCTATCTCGGAGCGGTGATCTTCCTGGCACTGGTGGCCTATCTCCTTGTGGGACGGGTGACGAAATATTTCACACAGGCCTTTCCGAAATACGACAAGATGAACGAGAGCGTACAGGAAAATGTTACCGCGATCCGCGTGGTAAAGGGCTTTGTCCGTGAGGAGCAGGAGAAGAAGAAATTCCGAAAGACCAGTGAAATGATCTACGGGCTCTTCGTTAAGGCGGAGTCGCTGATGGCCATTGTCATGCCCATCATGCAGTCCACCATTTATTTCTGTATCCTTATGGTCAGCTGGGTCGGTGCGAAGATCATCGTAAATACCAGTCAGGTGGAGCTTACCACGGGCAATCTGACACAGCTTCTTACCTACTGCATGCAGATCCTCATGAGCCTCATGATGCTCTCCATGGTAGTGGTCATGATCACCATGTCCATGGCCAGCGCCAAGCGTATCTCCGAGGTTCTGGCGGAGGAAACCTCCATTAAGAATCCGGAGAATCCGGAAATGGAGATCCCGGACGGAAGCATCCGCTTCGATCAGGTGGTTTTCCGTTATAATGATACCTCCGAAACACCGGTGCTGGATGATATCAATCTGTCCATCCAAAGCGGCGAGACCATCGGTATCATCGGCGGTACCGGCAGTTCCAAGTCCAGTCTGGTATCCCTGATCAGCCGTCTCTATGATGTGGAATCCGGCTCGGTGTCCGTGGGCGGAAAGGATGTCCGTACCTACGATCTGGAAACCCTGCGGAATCAGGTGGCGGTAGTGCTGCAGAAAAATGTGCTGTTCTCCGGTTCCATCCTGGAAAACCTCCGCTGGGGCAACAAGGATGCAACCCTTGAGGAATGCAGGGAGGCCTGCAAGCTTGCCTGCGCAGATGAATTTATCGATAAAATGCCCGACGGCTATGAAACGAAGCTGGAGCAGGGCGGAACCAATGTGTCCGGCGGTCAGAAGCAGCGTCTCTGTATCGCCAGAGCCCTTCTGAAGAAACCGAAGATCCTGATCCTGGATGACAGCACCAGCGCTGTGGATACCACCACGGATGCGAAGATCCGGGCAGGCTTCCGGGAGTTTATCCCCGAGACCACCAAGCTGATCATCGCACAGCGTGTATCCAGCGTTATGGACGCAGACCGGATCCTGGTACTGGATCACGGCAAGGTCAGCGGCTTCGGGACCCATGACGAGCTGCTGGAGAACAACGAGATCTACAGAGAAGTATATGAATCCCAGCAGGGCGGAAGTAAGGACTTTGATGAATCTATGGTGATGGGAGGTGAGGGCTGATGGCAGGTCCGGGAAGAAGAGTACCAAGAGGCATGAAGCCCGCCATCGAGAATCCCGGTGCGGTATTAAAACGCCTCCTCAGTTATGTATTCCGTTTTTATAAAGCGCATATGATCCTGGTGTTCATCTGTATCATCCTGAGTGTAGTGATGAATCTCCAGGGAACCATGTTCATGCAGGTTCTGATCGATGATTATATCGAACCTATGCTGACTTCGGGCTCCAGAGATTTCGGCCCCCTGGTGGGCGCTATCTTAAGGACGGCCGGGTTCTATGCCGTCGGCATAGCAGCAACCTATACCTACAACCGGCTCATGGTCAATGTGACCCAGGGCACCCTCCGAAATCTCCGGGATGAGATGTTCAATCATATGGAGAGTCTCCCCATCCGGTATTTCGACAGCCATGCCCGCGGAGATATCATGTCCATGTATACCAACGATATCGATACCCTCCGGCAGATGATCAGCCAGAGTATCCCGCAGCTCTTCTCCAGCACCATCACCATCATAGGCGTGATCGTCTGCATGGTGATCCAGAGCGTTCCGCTGACGCTGGTGACCTTTATCATGGTTGCAGTCATGCTGAAGGTGACCATGGGCATTTCCAAGAAGAGCGGTGCCTACTTTGTGGCACAGCAGAAGGATATCGGTGTCCTGAACGGTTATGTTGAGGAAATGATGACCGGTCAGAAGGTGGTAAAGGTCTTCTGTCACGAGGAAGAGAGTACCCGGGAGTTTGATAAGCTGAACGATCAGCTTTTTGACAGTGCAAATAACGCGAACAAATACGCAAATATCCTGATGCCCTCCATGGCACAGCTGGGAAATCTGAGCTATGTGCTCTGTGCGGTGATCGGCGCCGTGCTCATCATGTCGGGCTTCGGCGTACAGGATGCGGCATTTTCAGGAATCGCTCCTCTGACTATAGGAAGTCTTTTCGCCTTCC
Source organism: Eubacterium sp. (assembly GCA_017634475.1). GTDB lineage: Bacteria > Bacillota > Clostridia > Lachnospirales > Lachnospiraceae > Eubacterium_Q. The sequence goes on along the minus strand of JAGBNH010000049.1, from coordinate 15,324 downwards.
TGCAGTTTAACAAGAGCTTCAACATGCCCATCAATCAGGTGTCCATGCAGTTCAATTCCATCATCATGGCTCTGGCGGGAGCGGATCGTGTATTCCGTCTTCTGGATGAGGAACCGGAGACCGACGATGGATATGTCATGTTGGTCAATGCCAGGGAAAATGCGGATGGCACCCTTACCGAGAGCAGCGAACGGACCGGCATCTGGGCCTGGAAGCATCAGCATCAGGAGACCGGCGAGGTTGAATACAAGCGGCTGCGCGGGGCCATCGTCATGGATGATGTGGACTTCGGTTATGTACCCAATAAAATGGTGCTCCACGGCGTATCCCTTTTCGCGGAACCCGGACAGAAGATCGCCTTCGTCGGTTCCACCGGCGCCGGCAAGACCACCATTACCAATCTGATCAACCGGTTCTACGACATTCAGGATGGTAAGATCCGGTATGATGGGATCAATGTGAACAAGATCCGGAAGGGTGACCTGCGGCGGTCTCTGGGGCTGGTGCTTCAGGATACCCATTTGTTCTCCGCCACGGTCATGGAGAATATCCGTTATGGTCGTCTGGATGCAACGGATGAAGAGTGTATCGAGGCAGCGAAGCTGGCAAATGCGGATGTGTTCATCCGTCAGCTGCCCGAGGGTTATAATACAGTGATCACCGGTGACGGAGGGAATCTTTCCCAGGGGCAGAGACAGCTTCTTGCCATTGCCCGTGCAGCGGTAGCCGATCCGCCGGCGCTGATCCTGGATGAGGCTACCTCCTCCATCGATACCCGTACGGAGAAGATCGTGCAGGAGGGCATGGACCGGCTGATGGCGGGACGGACCACATTTGTCATAGCCCACCGGCTGTCCACCGTAAAGAACAGTGACTGCATCATGGTACTGGAGCAGGGGGCCATCGTAGAGCGGGGAACCCACGATGAGCTTCTGGCCCAGAAGGGACGGTATTATCACCTGTATACGGGACTTACCGCTTAATCGTTCAATATATGTTCAGGTTATGGATGATAACGATGTCATTCTGAGCGAAGCGAAGAATCTTTTGCTCAGAATGACATGTTTCGTCTTGCACACCTGGAAAGGAGTATTATGAAATATAGTACGGTAATTTTTGATCTGGACGGCACGCTGCTGTATACCCTGGAGGATCTGAAGAATGCAGTAAACTATGCATTTCAGCAGAAGGGCTATGGGGAGCATACGGTGCCGGAAATGCGAAGATTCTTCGGAAACGGCGTACGGGTTGCCATGCAGAAGGCAGAGCCCGGAGCGACGGCGGAGGATCTGGATGAAATGGTAAAGCTCTTCCGGGGCTACTACAACGAGCACTGCCTGGACAATACCCGGCCCTATGACGGGGTTCTTCCCCTGATCCGGGAGCTTAAGGATAAGGGCATTAAAATGGGCATCGTATCCAACAAGGTGGATTCGGCAGTGAAGGAGCTGGCGGCCCGGTTCTTTCCGGAAATCTCCGTGGCCATCGGCGAGAGCGAGGGCGTAAGGCGTAAACCTGCGCCGGATACGGTGTATCAGGCCATGCGGGAGCTTCAGGCGGATCCGAAGAAAACGGTCTATATCGGTGATTCCGAGGTGGATCTTGCCACCGCCCGGGCAGCGGGTCTTCCCTGTATCTCCGTTTTGTGGGGATTTCGGGAGAAGGAGCTTCTGGTCAGTGAGGGAGCGGACTGCTTCGTGGACAGTCCGGAGGAGATACCTGCGCTGCTCTGATCCGGTGCGAAAGGGTGAGATACGCGCGTGTTCAGGCTTACATAAAGAGTGGACAAAATATCAGTGGTTTGTTTAACGATTTCATAAATATTCCGTCATTGATCAGAACGAATAAAAAGAAGATGTTGAAAATTCAAAGGAAACGGGGCGAAACCGAAAAATGTTCGGAATCGCTCCGTTTTTCTTTACAGTTTTTTTGTTGGGATTTTTCGTCAAATTCACCAAGAATAATCGTTGATTATTCCGTATTGAATAAAAAATGCATAATGCGTATAGTAATAATTGGGTGAAAATTTTTTTACCTTAGAAACAAACAAAACTGGTATTGGGGAAACCCGGGAGGAACAGGAAATTGAGAAGAAAAAGGTTGGCAAGAAAAGCAGTCGTTTACGCGGTTGTGACGGCCCTTTTCGCAGGACTTTTACCCGGAAATCTGCTCCGGAACGGTGCGGATTACTCTGTGGTACAGGCTGCGGAATCCCGATCGGAGGTTCTCAGTGCGGATGATGCGGAGAGTCTGGGCGCAGATTCACATTTCAAGCTGAATGGGGTGACGATCGACGGAAACTCCAAAACATTTTCCGTGGATGGCAGTGAGGTGACCGTAAGCAAGCGGATCAAGCTGTCGAAGAATGTGGGAAGTGCCACGGCGAATTCCATTGGAGTTACGGTATCCGCCGGCTATACGGCAGCACTGGATGTATATGCCATCAGCTCCAACGGAGATACCGGCGCATCGCTGAACCTGTTCAAGAGTAACGGAGATGGGGTAAAGACCGAGAATTATACCATGGATGGTTCCAAGACCCAGGCGGTGACGAAGTTCAGCTTCACCGGTTTGGCGGCAGGGACGTATTATCTTGCGTCCAATGACAGCAACCTCAAGCCTGCAAATATCTATTATCTGAAGATCACGGAAACAGAGGTTACCGACGGCCCCATCAACCGAAAGGCGTGGTCGGAGGTTGCGGATCCTGTGATCACGGCTGAGTCGGTTACCACCGAGGGTAAGACGGTATTCCATATCGGTTACCGGATGGTGATCGGTGATGACGGTGCGGATTCCCTTGTTCTTTCCGCAGTAAAGCCGGATCAGTCGGAAGCCGAGATCAAGACAGACATGGAAGCAAATGACGGCTCAGCCATCATTTACGCAGATTATACGCCGAATGCCACGGGTTCCTATACCCTTAAGGCAACGGCCACCAGACAGGGCGAGACCTCAAAGACCGCAGAGACCATGCTGGATTTCCAGCTTCCTCTGGGAACGGCTGTCCCTGCAGCTATTGTCGGGGATCAGCAGGTTGAGCTTTCCTGGAAGGCAGTGGCTGAAGCCACAAGCTATGACGTGGTCATTTCCAAGGATGGTGTTTCTTATGATGAGGTCAAGGGAATCTCTGAAACGAAGTATACGGCTTCCGGGCTGGAGAACGGTACGGAATACGGATTTCAGGTGATCACACACCGGTCCACCACCAAGACAGACAATGAGACTACCTCGGATGTGATCAAGGCTACGCCTGTTGCACCGGAAGAGGGCGTTGACTGGTTCTCGGCAAATCGTTGTGCGACACAGACCGTATCCGGCGAATATGAATATCCGGATAATCCCAAATATTCCATTATGAATGGCGTAGCGATCCAGGATTGCGACCCTGTCACTGCATCGGACGGTACGGTTTTTGTAAAGCGTCTCTCCGCAGGTGCTGCTCCGAAGGATGAAGCAGGTACCTTCCTGCCGGCAAACGGAAAGTCCTATAAGATCACCCTGGATCAGCTTTCCAACATCAGCGTTTACTGCAAATCCTCGGGAGATGCAGAGCGAGTACTTCGCCTGGCTGATGCTTCCGGGAATACCATCCGTGATTTTGCGGCACTCAGCAAATCATCGGATCTCGTTCCCTCAACTGCAGTAAATCTTGAAGCAGGAACCTATTACCTGTACTCCACCAACTCTACAGTCTATCTGTTCGGTATCAAGGTGAAGGAAGGCAAGGCCCCGCGGAAGGCATGGGATCAGGTTGACGTTCCCGTGATCGATAATGTAGAACGTCTTGAAGACGGCAGCCTGGCTGTTACATTTAGCGCTGAATTCGGCGATGACGGCGCAGACAGCGGCCGTGTATTCATGTATCAGAACGGTTTTGAGGTTTCCAGTACGGCAGTATCTGCATCGGGTACCGTGAACTTCAAACCCCAGACCAACGGAGACTTCACCTTTGAGGTGGTCATTTCCAGAGAGAAATGTGCCGATAAGCGAAGCGATATCGCAGAGTTTACGGATTATGTGCTTCCGCCGGCAGCACCGGCCATCACCTGGCTGAACAATCTGGGCAACGGTTCGGTCTATGTGGACTGGAATAACGTTACGCCGGACAACGGTTGCTCCGTAATGATCAAGGCTGAGGATGATGCGGATTTCACCACAGTCAGCACAGGCAATACCGACGGTAATATCACCCTTACGGGACTTACCCAGGGCAAGACCTACACCGTACAGGTTGTGGCAAATGATTCCAAGACCGGAAATGCGGTTTCCAGCCGTGAGATCACTGTGGGAGCTCCGGTTCAGCAGTGGTACGTGGATGATATCGGTTCCGCAACCTCCGGTAAGATCAGGGTGGACGGAACAGAAGTAGCAGTAAAGAGTTATTCCGAGCTGTATCCGGTTTCCAAGAATCCGGTTGCAGACGTGACAGACGGCTCCGGCGACATCCTGATGACGCTGGGAGGCAATAAGAACGGTAAGATCGCGGATTCCGAGGAAGGTCTTCAGGTTTACTACACCAGAATCAACCCGAATACCGAGAACTTCAAACTTACAGCAACCTTTGAACTGTATTCCGATGCGATCCTGGATAATCAGTCCGGTTTCGGTATCTATGCATTGGATATCGCCGGTCTGGGTACGAAGGATGCGAAGTATATGAACTCCGTGGCAGTGGGCAATTTCAAGCTGAAGGTGGGCGATGCGAATATGTATCACGCAAACGGCGTTCGTGTAGTAACCGGTTATTCTACCTATGATCCTACCAGTACGGCAGGAACTGGACGTGTTCTGGACAACGGAAATGCGTTCTCCGCACAGCCGGAAGATGTAAGTACTCTGGAAGTAGGACGTCAGTTCACCTACACTCTGGAGAAGACTGACGAAGGATTTATCGCAACCATGGACGGAGAGACCATTTCCGTACCGGATGTAACAAAGATCATGCAGCAGGAGGACGGCTCCATCGTTCTGGCGGTTGCTTCGGCAAGATGTGATGCCAGAATCACCGATATCCATTTCGTAAAGAGCAAAGGCTCTGTCAGCGGCGGTGGTATGGTGACCGGGATCACCCCCAAGGTATCGGTTTATTCCGCAGATACCACAGGTGATGCAGATTATGAATTCGTGATCGGTGCAAATGTGGCAGGTACCGTATCGATCTTTAACGGGACCAAGGCTCTTGGTACCGCAGAACTTACCGCAGATCAGGTGGCAAAGTTCCCCGTGACCCTTTGGAATCCGGGTGCGGATAACAAGCTCACCTATTCCTTCCTGCCGGATAAGAAGGTGGCAGATCTTACCAGCTATGATGAGATCCGGAAGGACTATACCGTTTTATGGCGTGTTCACGGCGTGGAAGATCAGGTAGTCTATACCGCTCCCGGTGCTCCGGCAAACGGTCTGGGAACAAAGGAGGATCCGGTGGATCTTCAGACCGCACTGAAGAGTGCAGTGCCCGGACAGACCATCATTATGCTGGACGGAACCTACAGTCCCGCATCGGATCTGATCATTCCGCGGAATGTGAAAGGTACGGAAGAAAAGAATATTACCCTTATGCCGGAAAACAACGGTAAGGTAAAGGTAACAGGTGAGAATCTGACTTCTTCCTCATCGCTCCTCAATATCGTTGGTGATTACTGGCATATTTACGGTATCGAGTTCTGTGATACACCGGGCAAGGGCGTAAGTGTTTCCGGTAATCACAATACAGTAGAAATGTGTACGATCCACAACACCGCTTCTTCAGGACTTCAGATCTCCCGCTATTCCGGGGAACCCAATGATCAGGAAATGTGGCCTTCCTACAACCTGATCAAGAACTGTGAATCTTATGATAACTGTGATCCGGGTCGGAACGATGCGGATGGATTTGCAGCAAAGCTTACCTGTGGTGAGGGCAACAGATTCTACGGATGTATCGCCCATCACAACATCGATGACGGCTGGGATCTCTATGCGAAGTCTACTACCGGAGAGATCGGTGCGGTTGTGATCGAGAACTGTGTGGCTTACAGCAACGGCTGGCTTTCCACGGAAGATCCTGACGATCCTTCCACCGCATTCGGCGAGGGCAACGGCTTCAAGCTTGGCGGCGAGAATATGTACGGCGGCCATAAGCTGATCAACAGCGTATCCTTCAATAACTATGCAAAGGGTATCACCAGCAATTCCTGTCCGGACTGCGAAGTGATCAATTGCACGGCATACAATAACTCACTGAACGGCAAGGCTTATAATATCAGCCTTTACACCAAGACCTCCAATGCGAAGGCATGGGTCGTATTCGGAACACTCTCTTTGGCAACCAATGGTAAGACTTTGGCAGAGCTTGGGGCAAGCAATGGTGTGATCTACTCCCTGAAGGACGCAACCAACTATTTCTTTGATGGCAATGCTTCCCTCAACGATCAGGGTGTGGAAGCAACAGAGGATTGGTTTGAAAGCGTTGATGTTACCATCGTTCCTACACGTAACGCAGATGGAACCATCAATATGCATGGACTTCTGGTACTAAAGGACACCGCTCCCAAGGATACCGGTGCAAGGATCAATGATGCCGCCGATCCGGAGGCTGTATCCTCCAAACCTGAGCCTGCCGGCAAGACAGCAGATCGTATGGTAAGACAGACCGTAACCGAGGGGATTTCCGAAACCTCCCTTAATGATGCGGTTAAAAAGGCTACAGGCATCAGCTCCGTAGCTGAACTGGAAGCGTATATGGCGCAGTCGGCTGCAGCCAGGGCAGAAAGCATCAACGGATCCTCAGTTTATGATGTACTGGTTGAGGTATCCTTCGATGGCGGTAAGGTTTGGGTACCTTCCACGGCGGAAACCTTCCCGGTAGAGGGACTGGATATCCTTCTTCCCTATCCGAAGGGAACAGATGCCGAGAATTATGACTTTGTAGTAACGCATCTGATCACGGTTTCCGTAAACGGCGCTTCTGCAGGAGATCTGGAATACATGAAGGCTGAGGAACAAAGGATGGTATCCTGGTACATGCCTCAAGCGCATCACCCTTCGCTGTAGGTTATACAAAGGTGACAAGTGAGGAAGCAAGTACAGAGGATAGCACGGAAGGCACTACCGGTGAACAGGGCGGTAAGCCCGGACGTGGCGGAAATGTACAGACCGATGATCCTACGGATGTTACCGGATGGATGATGCTTATGCTTCTTTCCGGAGCAATGCTGATCACCCTGGGTTCCATCAAGAAAAAGAGATCCAAATAAACGAAAATGAAACAGCAGGAAGGGGACGGTGCCGGCATAGCCGGCGCCGCCCCCTTTTTTTCATCCCCTATTGTCATCCTGAACGCCCCGTTGTCATCCTGAACGCCCCGTTGTCATCCTGAACGCCCCGTTGTCATCCTGAACAGTCCGTTGTCATCCTGAACGAAGTGAAGGATCTTTTTTTTCATCCTGAACGGTCCGTTGCCATCCTGAACAGCCTCGTTGTCATCCTGAACAGTCCGTTGCCATCCTGAACGGTTCGTTGTCATCCTGAACGAAGTGAAGGATCTTTATTGTCGCCCCACATCCCGTGATACAGTTTTGTCAAAGACGGCATGATCCACATTTGCCTTTATTAAAGGAAAAGTGTATAATGATAAATCAGGTCGGTTACCGACAGAAACAGAACAATTTGTTGTATAAACTTAAGGAGAATCGAAATGGGCAGATACTTTGGTACAGATGGTTTTCGCGGTGAGGCAAACTGTGAGCTGACAGCAGATCACGCATTTAAGATCGGGCGTTTTCTTGGCTGGTACTACGGCGAAATGAAGCGCCAGAACGGGATCGAGGAGACTACACGGGTGGTGATCGGAAAGGATACCCGTCGTTCCAGCTACATGTTTGAGTATGCCCTGGTAGGCGGACTGGTGGCGTCCGGCGCAGATGCCTATCTGCTGCATGTGACCACGACCCCTTCCGTAGCCTATGTGACCCGGATGGATGGCTTTGACTGCGGGATCATGATCTCTGCCAGCCATAATCCGTATTATGATAACGGTATCAAGCTGCTGAACGGTTCCGGAGAGAAGATGGAGGAATCCACCATCGCCCTGATCGAGGACTTCCTGGATGGGTCCGTAGAGCTCTTCGGAAAAACCTGGACGGAGCTTCCGCTGGCAAAGCGGGAGAAGATCGGCTGCACGGTGGATTATGTGGCAGGCCGTAACCGTTATGTGGGATACCTTATCTCTCTGGGACAGTATTCCTTTAAGGATAAGCGGATCGCTTTGGACTGCGCCAACGGTGCATCCTGGAATATCGCCAAGGCAGTATTCGATGCCTTGGGCGCCAGAACCTATCTGATCAACGCAGAGCCCAACGGAACCAACATCAACCGGGATGCAGGCTCCACGCACATTGAGGGACTGCAGAAATATGTGCTGGACAACGGACTGGACGCGGGCTTTGCCTATGACGGTGATGCGGACCGGTGTCTTGCAGTGGATGACAAGGGGGAGGTGATCACCGGCGATCATATCCTTTACCTCTGCGGGATCTACATGAAGGAACGGGGCGATCTGATGAACAATACGGTCGTTACTACGGTGATGTCCAATTTCGGCCTGTACAAGGCCTTTGATGATGCCGGGATCCAGTATGCCAAGACTGCAGTTGGTGACAAATATGTCTATGAATATATGCAGCAGTATGGTTGCCGCGTGGGCGGTGAGCAGTCGGGACATATCATTTTCTCGAAATATGCCACCACAGGCGACGGCATCCTGACCTCCCTGAAGATCATGGAGGTCATGCTTGCAAAGAAACAGAAGCTGTCTGAGCTGGTGGCACCCCTGAAGATCTTCCCGCAGGTCCTTACCAATGTACGTGTACGGGACAAGAAGGAAGCCCAGGAGGATGCGGATGTTCAGGCTAAGGTTAAGGAAGTAGAGGCGAAGCTGGGAGACGCAGGACGTATCCTGGTGCGTGAATCCGGTACCGAGCCGGTGGTTCGTGTAATGGTGGAAGCCCCCTCCGAAGAGGTTTGCCGTGAATACGTGGATTCCGTGGTAGATGTGATCCGCAGCAAGGGCTATGCAGTGGAAGCATAGCTTCCGCTCCACATTTGACGGGACCATAAACCGGGAGGCACTTTCCGGATAGCTTGTCAGTAAATGGAGTAAGAAAATGAGACTGGATAAATACCTTAAGGTATCCCGGCTGATCAAACGCCGGACCGTGGCAAATGAAGCCTGTGATGCGGGTCGTGTTTCCGTGAACGGAAAACCCGCCCGTGCGTCCTATGATGTAAAGGTTGGGGATGTGATCGAGATCGCCTTCGGTAACAAGCTGGTGAAGGCCGAGGTGACCAAGGTCGCAGAGACCGTTCGTAAGGAAGAAGCAGAGGAAATGTTCAAGCTGCTGCAGTAAAAAACGCTTGCAAAACAGTGGAAAATATGCAACAATAAAGTGTATTTCTGTTTTACATAACATTGGTATTGTGAAGAAAATGGGGAGCGGCGGATGAGCAGACGTACGAACAACGGACGGACGGAATACAACAGAATAAACATCAATCGTTCTGAATGGACAACATCGAAGGCATCCATCATCAAGATGCGGGCAAGATCGAGAAGAAGATCCAGAAGGAATCTTCTGCTTGTGCTTCTTGTTGTTGCTGTTGTTGTTACCTTCGCCAGCTTCAAGGCCGTTAGCCTTCACGAGAAGAGCGCGGAGCTTGCCATCACCGAGCGTCAGCTGCAGGCTGAGATCACCGAGGCAAAGGAGCTTACCGCAGATCTGCAGAATCGTGAGAAATACATGCAGACCAAGAAATACGTGGAAGATGAAGCAAAGAATAAGCTGGGTCTGGTTTATCCGGACGAGATCGTGATACGACCTAACGAAGGAAAATGATCAGAAACCATAATTCAGGGCAGTGCCTTAGGGCGCTGCCCTTTTTACACAGAAGAGGAAAGGTGTAGATGCAGATCGACAGACAGGACAATCTACTGCAGCGTGTCCGGGAACAGATCCTGGAGCATCAGATGATCCGTCGCTCAGACATCGGCATAGCTGCCGTATCCGGCGGCGCAGATTCGGTCTGTATGCTGTATCTCCTTCATGCCCTGTCCGGGGAGCTGGGCTTCCAGCTTGTGGTGGCCCATGTCCATCACGGGATCCGCGGAGAAGAAGCGGACCGGGATGCGGACTATGTGCAGCGGCTGTCGGATCAGCTGGGACTGGAATGCAGGGTGTACCACAGGAATGTGCCGCAGCTCGTAAGAGACCAGGGAGGATCCCTGGAGGAAGCGGGAAGAAGGGTAAGATATGCCTGCCTTGAGGAGCTGAAACGGGAGACAGGCGCCCGGTGGATCGCCCTGGCTCATCACCGGGATGATGCGGTGGAAACCGTTCTCTTCCATCTGATCCGGGGAACAGGTCTCCGGGGGCTCAGAGGGATCCTGCCGGTGCAGCAGGACCGGATCCGTCCCCTGCTGGGACTGGACCGGGAGGAGATCGAAGCATGGCTTAAGGAACGGGAGATTCCCTACTGTACGGATTCCACCAACAGCGATGTGACCTACGCCCGGAACCGGATCCGGAACGTCATCCTGCCCCAGATGCAGGAGATCAACCCCGGAGCAAAGGAGCATATCCTTCGGCTGGCCCAGGACGCGGAAGAAAGATATGCGCAGATTCTTAAGGAAATTCAGCAAACAGAGATAAAGTGTGATACAATAGATGCGTGCACTATCCTTCCGGAGTTTGCAGAGGACCCGGAGGTGCTGGGAGAGCTGATCCTGAAACGGATGGAGGAACTGGCCGGCAGCAGCCGGGATATCTCCAGAAAGCATATCGACAGTGTAGCCGGACTTTTTAGAAAGACCACGGGGAAACGGGTTGACCTTCCCTACGGTCTGGAGGCTGTCCGCAGCTATGAGGGCGTGATCCTGCGAAGGACGGATGGTGAGAAAGGAAAATGCGGGGCACAGGGCAGGATCACCTGTATCCGCAGGCCCTACATTTCCGGTGAGGATATACCGACGGAGAAGTATCGAAAGATGCTGGATGCGGACCGGGTAACCGGGGAGCTGGTTCTTCGTACGCCCCAACCTGAAGATCGGATCATGATCCACGCGGATGGCGGCAGGAAGAAACTGCAGCGGTTTTTTATCGATGCGAAGGTGCCACTGGAAGCAAGAGGGAACTGGCCGGTGGTGGCGGATGACCGGGAGGTCCTCTGGATCGTGGGGCTGAGACTGAGTGAGAGCTGCAAGGTGACCGAAGCAACGAAGAACATTTGTCTGATCGAATACACAGGAGAACAGTAAAGCGGGGAGGAACGGACATGCAGGTTAATATCGAGACATTGATCAGCAAGGAAGAAGTGGAAAAACGGATCCAGGAGATGGCGGATGAGCTGTCGGAACGGTACGCCGGCAAATACCTGAAGCTGGTGGGGATCCTGAAGGGGAGCGTTTTTTTCCTGACGGAGCTGGCCAAAAGGATGACCATTCCCATCACCATGGATTTCATCTCCATTTCCAGCTACGGAAACAGCATGGAATCCAGCGGTATACTGAAGTTCAACAAAGATCTGGACGATCCCATCGAAGGGGAGGATGTGCTGGTGGTTGAGGATATCCTGGACACCGGACGGACCTTAAGCTATGTTTTGAAGATCTTCGAGACCCGCAAGCCTGCAAGCCTCGCGGTGGTGACCCTTCTGGACAAGCCCTCTAGACGCCTGGTAAATGTGGATCTTCTGATGGCCGGTTTCTCCATCGAAGACCGGTTTGTCGTGGGCTATGGTCTGGACTACGCCCAGCAGTACAGAAATCTTCCCTACATCGGCGTGATCGAGTAGTGATAAGAATAAACAAGAAGAAGGATACAAGGAATGAATGAGAAACAGCCTGGAAGAAGGCGTACGGGCGGCATTTTCGTATATCTGCTGCTCATCATCCTTATGATCGGCATCGCAAATGTGCTGCTGAATCATAAGGGAAATGTGAAGACGGATTATACAAACGCCGACCTGAAGAAGGAATTGGATGCGGGCGAAGTCATTCGCGTGGAGATCACGCAGAATCAGGAAGTGCCCACAGGAACCGTGCTCGTGGTCCGCAGCAAAGGGGATCTGATCTTCTATACCCCGGTGGTCAGTGAGACGATCCAGGTGCTGCAGAACGCAAAGGAACCGGTGAAATTCACGGTAGGTGATGTGCAGCGCCCCTCCATCTGGGTTCGGCTGCTGCCGTATATCTTCGGTGCCATCATGATCATCGTCATGGTGTTCCTTTTTGCGCAGATGTCCGGAGCCGGCGGCGGAGCCGGCGGGGGCAACAGCGTTAACAACCGTCTGATGAATTTCGGCAGGAGCCGGGCAAAGAAGGATATTAAAACCGGCATCACCTTCAAGGATGTGGCCGGTCTGGTGGAAGAGAAGGAAGAGCTTTCGGAGATCGTGGATTTCCTGAAGGATCCGGAGAAATATACGAAAATGGGTGCGCGTATCCCCAAGGGTATCCTTCTGGTAGGCCCTCCGGGAACCGGTAAGACCTTGCTGGCCAAGGCCATTTCCGGTGAGGCGGATGTGCCCTTCTTCTCCATCTCCGGTTCGGATTTCGTGGAAATGTTCGTCGGTGTGGGCGCATCCCGTGTCCGGGATCTTTTTGCGGATGCAAAGGAAAATGCCCCCTGCCTGGTCTTCATCGATGAGATCGACGCAGTGGCCAGACGGCGTGGCGCCGGCCTCGGCGGCGGACATGATGAGCGTGAGCAGACGCTGAACCAGCTTCTGGTGGAAATGGACGGCTTTGGCGAGAATGAAGGGATCATTGTCATGGCAGCCACCAACCGTGTGGATATCCTGGATCCGGCCATCATGCGTCCCGGTCGTTTTGACCGGAAATGTGCAGTCGGCAGACCGGATGTCCGGGGACGGGAAGAGATCCTGCAGGTACATACCCGGAAGAAACCTCTGGGGGATGATGTGGATCTCCATGAGATCGCCCGTACAACTTCCGGTTTCTCCGGCGCAGATCTGGAAAACCTGATGAATGAGGCTGCAATCCACGCTACCCGTGAAGGTCGCGCATTTATCACCAAGTCCGATGTGGACAAATCCTTTGTCAAGGTGGGTATCGGAACGGAGAAAAAATCCCGGCTGGTTCCCGAGAAGGAGCGGCGGATCACTGCCTATCACGAGGCAGGACATGCTATCCTGTTCCACGTTCTTCCGGATATGGGACCTGTTTATACCGTATCCATCATTCCTACGGGGGTTGGAGCGGCAGGCTATACCATGCCCCTCCCCGAGAATGACAATGTATTCAATACCAAGGCAAAGATGCTGCAGGCGATCCAGGTGGATTTTGGCGGACGGATCGCAGAAGAGCTTATCTTCGGCGACGTGACCACCGGAGCATCCCAGGATATCCGCCAGGCATCCAAGACCGCCCGGGATATGGTGATCCGTTACGGTTTCTCCGAGCGGATCGGTCTGATCAACTATGAAACCGCTGAAGATGATGAGGTCTTCGTGGGCCGGGATATCGGTCACGAGGCACATTTCAGTGAAGAAGTACGCGCCACGATCGATGAAGAAGTGAAGAAGATCATCGATGATTGTTATGCAAAAGCAAAAAATATCCTGCTTGAACACATGGATATCCTGCATAAAGCCGCAGATCTGTTACTGGAAAAGGAGAAGATCACAGGGGAAGAGTTCAGTGCATTGTTCAATGTGCATAAAACCGAACCGGAAAACATTTCATAATATCTAAAAGCTTATAAGGGGTAAAATTCCGATTGGCAAAATGTATAAAAAAAAATGAAAAAAGATTTCATCTTTGGGCACACTTCGAAACAGATTTGCGTATAATAACAATTGTAACCCCCCCAATACATTTTATAGTTTTTTGCTACACCCCATAAGTAACAAAATACCTTCTCCAAGATGGGCAGTCACGCAAGTGGCTGTCCATCTTCCTTTCTATGTAAAATAAGGGCTCGCGGGCATTTTGACATGCCGGGATTCTGCCCAGGGAAAATCCCCTGAAAAAAAATCAGGGTGGAACCATCCATTGCGGTGGTTTCGCCCTGATTTTATAGCTGTTTTTTTACAACCAATAATTATCATTTAAACACTACCGCAGTTCCATTCTTCAGATCCCTGCCTTCCCCGGTCTGAAGGTCCACCTGATACTCCCCTTCCTTTCCGCCGGCTACAGCCGTGATGAGAAATGTACCATCTTTTTGCACAACTCCCTTCACCTCTACGCTCTCTTCATTGGTCAGGGACGCATGATACTTTTTCGCATTTGCCTTCAGATCCAGGGTCTCAATGAAGGTAAGACCCGTAGCTTCATCCAGCTGATACAGGCATCCTCCGTCATCGAGGGCGATTCTGTCGCACACATCACCACTGCCAATCTTGAACACTCCATGTACCTTGACGCCATTGTCTTTCGTGAGATAGATCCCATCGTCGGCAAGCTCCACCGACGTATCAAGCAGATTGCCCAGATCCAGGGAGGTCATGGATGAGCCAAGATCCTCCCTCACCTCAAGCGCAAAATTGATCGTTCCATTCATCTCATAAAGCCAGGTGCCGACATAATAATTCTCGGGAAGCTTTGCCGACTGGCCGGACTCCGTGTCTTTCCTCTCTGCCGCTTCCTCCGACTCCGGTTCTTTGCTTTCTTTTGCTTCTGTTACGGGGTCTCCGGTATTCCCGGACGTTTTCACTTCGTCCTGTCCGGCAGCTTCCGTAGCTTTCTCTGACGAAACCGACTGACCGGTACTACCGCCGGGCGTCTGTCCTGTCGTTTCCTGCCCTGTCGCATTTCCGCATGCAGCAAGCATGGTAAGGCCAAGTGCCGCCGTGATCATCCAGATTCTTCTTTTCACCATCTTTTTTGCCCTCTCTTCCTGTTTGTGTGGTTTCAAGATATTCGACCCGTCCTATGGAGGGCGGAACCAACATTTACCCTATCATACACCCCGCAACAAAAGCGCAACAATTCGGGGTGGATTAAATCCGCATTAAGCTGTCTGATGTTATCAGGCATATCCTTGTACCTCCTGGTATTCTTTTGTTGTGGTGACATTATTCTACCAACAGGTTAAGAGCATGTCAATTTTATTGTGAGGAGATGAAAATCTATGAAATCGGACGAAACTCCCGGGAGCGTTGTCCCTTAAGTAATAAAATACCACTCCTGCGATGGGCAGTCACGAAAGTGGCTGTCCATCTTCCTTTCTTGCGTGTTTCCCCGAGGCGAGCGCATGTGCCTCCGGCACATGCATTCGCCGAGGGGCTTAGGCATCGACGGACGCGAAGCGTTGGGGGATCTTT
>JAGBNH010000048.1 GCA_017634475.1 Eubacterium sp. | reverse complement strand
GCAGAGGACTGAAAATCCTCGTGTCGCTGGTTCGATTCCGGCTCTGGGCACTTTTTTTTCCTCACTGTTGTGAGGTTTTTTTTATTTGCGGAATTCGACTGGTTTTATCCGCTTGCTTCTTGCGTATCGTCTGGGCGAATGTTAAAATTAAAGCTGTGCAGAGCTTAAATAGAAAGGTGGTAGAATATGAAGAAAGAGAACCTGAAAAAGCTGATGCATTATGCAAAACGGAATATGTATGGACTGACAGTGGCGGGCGGTTTTCTGCTGGGCGGTATGACGATGACCGGTTTTTCCGGAACGGTTTTGGCTGAGGAACCGGGTGTGCCGCATTTCGAAGAAACAGAAGAGGGCTTACGGTTTTTTGATGCGGATGGAAATGTTGTAACAAAACAATGGATCCTTTTCGAAGGTCTGGATTATTACGCAGATCAGGATGGATCCATCGTTGCAGACAGATTCTTCGCGCCTGGGAACGGGCATACCTATTACTTCGCTGAGGACGGAGTGTTGCAGTACGGCGTATTTGAGGTGGATTCCGCACTTTATTATGCAAATGGAAGAGGATGGGTCCGCCAGAGCTCCGGATGGATCTCCAGTGAAGGCAGCTGGTATTTTGCCAATGCGGACGGAACTCTTCGCCGGGACTGCGCCATCTGGAGCGGTGGAACCTACTATTATGCAGGCAGCAACGGTGCCCTTACCGGAGGGCTTCATGAGGCAGGCGGGAAACTCAGATACTTTGATGCTTCCGGTGCGCTGGTGAAGAAGGAAGGATGGGTTGCGGCTGACGGCGTCTGGTATTATCTGAATGTGGACGGAACCTTAAGAAAAAATGCGGTTGTTCCGGATAAGAAAAACTTCTACTATGTAGGAGAGGACGGAAAGCTTACCGATAAGATCCTGGAGGTGGAAGGCGTCCTTCGGTATTTCGATAAGAACGGAAGGATGAAGCAGAACTCCGGCTGGGTATTATATGAGGGCGACTGGTATTTCCTGAATTCCCAGGGTGTGGTATGCACCGGCATGATCACCCGGGATGCTGCGGGAACCCTTTATCTGCTGGGTGAAGACGGTAAGGCCGGCGAGGGTATGTTTGAAACGGAAGAGGGAAAGACTCTTTATTTCAAAAAGGACGGAGCTCTCGGAAAGAATGCGGGCTGGATCGTTTATGACGGCAGTTGGTTCTACATCGATGCTGACGGTGCGGTGAGCAAGGATACCACGGTTGTCACCGGCGGAAAGACCTATTATGTGGGAGAAGACGGCAAGCTTGCCGGCGGTTTCCGGACCATCGATGAGAAGCTTCGCTATTTCTTCGCAGACGGAAGGATGAAGGCCAGTGCCGGTTGGTTTCTGGTGGAGGAGAAATGGTACTACAGCATTCCCGACGGAGAAGTGCTGACCGGCGGAAAGTATAAGATCGGCAAGAAGTATTATTACTTTGATGATAAGGGCGTCATGGCCACCGGAGTGATCAACGCCGGAGAAGGCGTGCTGTACAAGGCAGATGAAAACGGTGTGATCGCCACCAACGTGGATGTGGTCATTGACGAGCTGACCTATCATGCCGGTGCGGACGGTACGATCCAGGCCGGTACCATGAGCAAGAAGGCACAGCAGTACTCCAGCGACACGGATTACCTGATCCTTTGTAATCTGAAGACCTTCAGAACCGCTGTATATAAAGGAAAGAAGGATAACTGGGTGCTGCAGAAGGAGTTCATCTGCTCCGTCGGAAAGCCTTCCAGTCCTACGCCTACGGGTGAGTATAAGACCACAGTTCACAGCCTGAATTTTGTCAGCTTCGGCAGCAGATGCTGGTACGCCACAGGATTTATCGGCGGTCTGTATCTGTTCCACAGTGAACCCTACAAGATCGAGGATACGCCGGCCCATGTTCTGGAACCGGAAATGGGCAAGGCCAATTCACATGGCTGCGTACGACTCAGACTTGCGGATGCCAAGTGGATGTATGATACCCTTCCGCTTCGGACAAAAGTCGTGATCTTTAGTGAATAACGAATCTCCTGAACAGGCCGGATCTTCCGGCCTGTTTCTTTTCGCAGCACATCGCACACGTAGTGTGCGTGCTGCGAATCATCAGCTGGGGGCAAAATACCTTTTGACCCCAGCATCATAAAATGTGTGATAAGGAGAGGACGATCCTCCGCCAGCTCCATCGTGCGATTTTTATTGAAGAAAAAAATCGATTATGTTATAGTAAATTCTGTATGTGCTTGAAAATGTAACCCGAGATATAGAGGGGAGAGGTTCATGAGTAATCCGGACAATTATCCAGAGAACAGAGCGCCAGGAAAAAGCGGCGGGAATTCGGCAAAGCAACAGGTGATCCGCGAGATGATCGAAGAGCGGAAGAGAGCCAGGCAGAAGGCCATGAGAAAGAAGCTGATCCTTCTTTGGAGCGCTTTTGCGGTGGTTCTGGTGGCAGGAGTGATTCTGGTCATCACGTTGCTCAGATCCGATGAGACAAAGAAGGAAGCCGAAGGCAATACGGGAAGCAGTGTTGCGAATAACAGTGTAAGCAGTGAGGAGACCACAGCCTCCGGCATTAACTGGATCACGCAGCCCACGGAGGAAGCTCCCACCACGGAGGTACCCATCATCGACCAGAAGGTGGAAAAAGATGGGAAGACCTATTACTATGGTTCGGATGGGAAACCGGTAGTGTCCAGGACATTCTTTCTGGAGGATAAGCTTTACGCTGCCGACGCCGAGGGAGTGCTGACACTGGCCACCGGCTGGCAGAAGGTGGACGACGCTGAATATTTCATTGAAGCTAACGGTACGCCGAAGAAATCCTCCTATGCGGATAAGAACGGGATCCAGGTTTACCTGGGCGAGGATGGAGTTATGGTTTCCGATGATTTCTTTTATGTCGGAGATGATCTGTTCTATGCCGAGGCGGATGGCTCCACCCGGAAGAAAGCCGGCTGGTTCACCAAGGACGGGAAGGATTATTATTCCGATGAGGAAGGAAAGTTTGTACATTTTGATTATCTGAAGGAGGACGGCAAATACTACTTCATGACCCGTCGGGGCGAGAAGGTAGAGGGAACGCCTTATTTTGACCAGTATCTGGGCGTGAATGACATGGTGCAGTGGCTGGAGGATCATTTCAACGATTATTTCTTCAAAACCCCCTACACCGGACTCTGGGAGCATCTGCATAACCCGGAGGAGCTGATCCGTCCCTACGGGGAATACGGAGAAAAGGGCGGCATGAACTGTACTGGTTTCATCTCCAGTATTGTTTATTATGGTGGCGGAGACCTGGATAAGGTTGCGGCCATGGGACTGGAGGGGAGCTATGGAGATGCGGACAGCTATCTCTACCTTGGCCTTCGAAATTATATCCGCATGGATACCTATGATTCCGTGGAGGAATTCCTGAAGAGCGGAAATGCGCGGAAGGGCGATGTGATCTATCTCATGCCCGTAAAGAATGTGCCCAACGCAGACTGCCATGTGGGTGTATTCTGGGGAGATACGCCTTCGGATAATGTGTTCTGGAGCCAGACCTATGATAATCTCTGCACTACCGGAGAGATCGCCTATAAGTTCGACATTGCCAAGGTTTATGTATTCCCGCTGTCCAGGGATCAGAAAATGAGAAAGGATAATGAGTAGCAGAATATGACGGATAGAGAAAGAAGGGCCGCGATGCAGAGAAGAAGCAGGGAGGCGGCGAGGAAGAACCGGATGATCTTCGGGATCCTTGTGGCTGTCATGCTGATTCTCTTTACCGCGCTGTATGCCATGTCCGGAAGACCCGGAGGATCGGGCAGCAGCGGAGCGGTCACGCCCCAGAGTATGCAGCAGAACACCACGGCCCAGATCAAGCCGGAGACCACAGAGAAGACCAGCGTGGATCCGGGGAAGACAGAGGTGGTGGCCGGTGACAGCACCACGGAAGCAGCCGAAGTAACAGCTTCCGAGGAGCCGGGTTCCACTGAGGCAACTTCCGAGGAATCAGCTTACGGCTGGAAGAAGGAAGCCACAGGCTGGGTATATTATAAGGAAGACGGAAGCATCATGGCTGACCGGGGAAGCGGATATACCATCGATATGTATCTGGGCTGCGACAACCTGATCGGCTGGATGATGGACCATTTTAATGATTATTATTTCCTGACGAATTTTGCTCCCATGTACGATTACCCCAACGAACCGGAGAAGCTTCTTCGGCCCTACGGGGAGTACGGCGCAGAGAGCTCCATGAACTGTACCGGCTTCATCGCCCATCTGCTGAAATCCGCAGGAGGGGATCTCTCCAAGGTTTCCGCCATGGGAAAGAAGGGCGGATACACCAATGCGGATAATTATCTGAAGCTGGCAAAGGACGGGTATATCAAATACTATACCTTTGATTCCGTAGATGAAATGCTGCAGAGCGGTAAGGCAAGAATGGGTGACATCCTGTATCTCGAGCCGGACTGGAACCGGACGAACGCCGACTGCCATGTGGGCCTTTACTGGGGAGAGACCGGTAAGGAGAACAAGTTCTGGAATCAGAACTGGAACATTAAGAATGCGGTAACGGAGATCGTGATGGACGATCCCATCGAGAAGATCTATCTGTTCCCGATCCAGGGAAATTAACGGGAAATGTCGGGCCGGCATCGTCGGCCGGCAGGACCATGGGTTTTACGTGTATGGGCAGGTGAGGAAGAATGCTTCGCGGGATTCGCAGGGCGACAGGAGTATTGCTGATCCTGATCGTGCTGGCGGCAGCAGCCATTGTGGGTTGTACCATATATTTTACGAAGAATCCGACTGAGGATCTGAAGCCGAAGCGGGATGTGTTCATTCCGCTGGACGGATCGGTCTATTATGATGAGAATGGCGTAGAGGGAAGAAACCTCTGGCTTACCAGGGATGACCGGAAATACTATGTCGGTGAGGATGGGCGCCTGATCCGTGGGAGGAAGGCAGAGATCGGGGGAAAGACCTATCTGTTCAGTGACGACTGTGAGCTGGTAACGTCCCAGGAGCTTTTCCTGGAGGGGGATCCGGTACGGATCGACGCGGAGGGCGTGGTCACTCCGGTGCGTAACGGCTGGTTCAACGTAGACGGCAACCGCTACTATATCGGTGAGACCGGAACCCTGCTGAAGGGCTGGGTGATCACCGAGAATGGCAAGGACTATTATCTTGGAAATGATGGTCTCCTGGTCACGGACCGGGTATTTCTGTATCAGGGGAAGATCCGGCAGGCCGGCAAGGACGGCGTGATGACAACGGCTTCCGGCTGGCAGACGGTGGACGGCGTTACCTACTATGCCGACCCGGAAGGGAATATCCTGCGGAATTCCCGGATCGAAGATAACGGGAAGTACCTGTATCTGAATGAAGACGGCCAGGTAATGAAGAATGGCTTCTATACCTGGGAGGATGAGCTGTACTATGCTGAGGCAGACGGCACCACCCGTACGGAGGAAGGCTGGATCACCGTGGACGGAAAGGAGTACTGTTCGGCGGCGGACGGTACATTTTACCATGGGCAGTATCTGACGGTGGATGGGAAGAAGGTCTACATCGACCGGTACGGCGCGAAGGTGAAGGGGAAGCCCACCATCGATCAGTATCTTTGCTGTGATGATATCTATGGCTGGATGACGGATCATTTCTCTGATTTTTATTTCAAAACCCCCTACAGGGATCTGTACGGAAATACCAATCAGCCGGAGCGGCTGATCCAGCCCTATGGGATCTACGGGGAGAACGGCGGTATGAACTGTACGGGCTTTATCTCCAGCCTGGTGTACTACTCCGGCGGTGACCTGTCCAGGGTGTCGGCCATGGGACGTTTCGGCGGCTATGGAAATGCGGATAACTACCTGATGCTTGCCACAAAGGGTGTGGTGAAGTACGAGGTCTTCAAGTCCGTGAAGGATCTTCTGGCCAGCGGGAAGGCGAAGAAGGGAAATATCTTCTATCTGGCACCGAAGTGGAAGTCCGGAATGGACTGCCATATGGGCGTTTTCTGGGGAGATACCCCTTCTGAGAACAAGCTGTGGAGCCAGACTCTGGCCACCAACTGCACGGTGACGGAGATCTATATGCTGGATCCCATCAATCAGATCTATATGTTCCCCATCGCCAGGAATCTGGAAGATGGAGAATGATAAAAAATCCCTTGCATTTGGAATTTGATTATGATACTATTGAACTCTGTGATGTAGTTTATCCTTGCTCCTGCATGAGCGGGGGCCAATAGACCAAAAGGAGGTAAAAAGGAAGATGAACAAGTATGAACTTGCGTTGGTGATCAGTACGAAGATCGAAGATGACGCGAAGGAAGCTGTTCTTGAGAAGGTGAAGAGCCGGATCGAGAGGTACGGTGGGACCATCACAAATGTGGATGATCAGGGCCGTAAGAAGCTGGCGTACGAGATTCAGGACATGATGGAAGGTTTCTATTACTTCATTCAGTTCGATGCTCCGTCAGAGACACCGGCTAAGCTTGAAGAGAAGCTTCGTATTCAGGATCATGTCATCCGTTTTCTTATTGTAAAGCCTGACGCTGAATAAGAACCGGATAACCGGGGATGATTTGGAGGTTACGCATATGAACAAGGTAATGTTAATGGGAAGGTTGACAAGGGACCCGGAGGTTCGCTATTCGCAGTCCAGAAACGGTGAGCAGATGGCGATCGGCAAGTTCTCCATAGCCGTTGACCGTCGGTTCCAGCGTGGTAACGGAAATGGTCAGGACGGTAATGAAACTACCGCTGATTTCTTTAATGTTACTGCATTTGGACGTCTCGGTGAATTTGTTGAGAAATACCTGAAGCAGGGTACCAAGATCGTAGTGATCGGCCGTATTCAGAATGATAATTACACGAATAAGAATGGGGAGAAGGTTTATTCGGTACAGATCATTGCTGAAGAGATCGAGTTTGCAGAGTCCAAGAACGCTTCACAGGGCGGATATAACCCGGGCCCGGCAGCTGATGGCGGCTATCAGCCGGCAGATCGTGCACCGCAGAAAGCATCTGCAGATGATTTCATGGGTGTTCCCGCCGGGATCGAGAATGACCTTCCGTTCAAGTAAGATTTAGTTTATTCAGTATTTGTATTTCAATAGGAGGACGATCATGCCTTACAATAAGACAGAGCAGAAGGATGCTGCTCCGATGAGAAGAAGACCCATGCGCAGACATAAAAAAGTATGTGTATTCTGTGCAAATGAGAATAAAGTGATTGATTATAAGAATGCAGAGCTGGTTAAGAATTACATTTCCGAGAGAGGAAAGATCCTTCCTCGTCGGATCACCGGCAACTGCGCTAAGCATCAGAGAGCACTGACCGTTGCTGTTAAGCGCGCTCGTCAGCTTGCACTGATCCCTTATGTTAATGACTAAGCATACGCATGCCGACAACCCCCGGATGATCTCCGGGGGTTGTTTTTTGTTGTGTGTTCTCCCTGATTATGCTAAAATAAAGGATGCGTTTATCCTAAACTACAGATAATCGACAGAATCGAGAAATGAGGTATTAACATGATCCATGCAAATGAAGCCTATTTGAAATTACCCGGCAGCTATCTTTTCTCCACCATCGCAAAGAAGGTTGCTGCATTTACGGAGAAGAATCCGGATAAGAAGATCATCCGTCTGGGGATCGGTGATGTGACCCAGCCCCTTTGCCCCGCAGTGATCGAGGCGATCCATAAGGCTACGGATGAAATGGCAAAGGCCGAAACCTTCCGGGGATATGCACCGGACCTGGGCTATGATTTCCTGCGGAATACCATAGCAGAGAAGGTGTTCCGGCCCCTGGGAACGGATATCGCAGCAGATGAGATCTTTGTTTCCGACGGTGCAAAGAGCGACTCCGCAAATATTCAGGAGATCTTTACCCAGAATACCAGGATCGCCGTATGCGACCCGGTATATCCGGTATATGTGGACAGTAACGTGATGGCAGGACGGACCGGGGATTACGATAGTGAGACAGGCCTCTGGAGCAATGTGATCTACATGCCCTGTACCGAAGCAAACGGTTATTCTCCCGAGCTTCCGAAGGAAGTTCCGGACCTGATCTATCTTTGCTTCCCCAATAATCCCACCGGTGCCATGATCTCCAAGGCAAAGCTGCAGGAGTGGGTGGACTACGCAAACCGGAATAAGGCAGTGATCATTTATGATGCGGCTTATGAAGCATATATCAGCGAGGCAGACATGCCCCATTCCATTTTTGAGTGTGAGGGTGCAAGGACCTGCGCCATCGAGCTTCGGAGCTTCTCCAAGAACGCAGGCTTTACCGGAACCCGTCTGGGCTACACCGTGATCCCCAGGGAGCTGAAGGATGCGGACGGCGTATCCCTTCACAGCCTCTGGGCACGTCGTCACGGCACCAAGTTCAACGGCGCTCCCTACATCATCCAGCGGGCAGGCGAGGCAGTTTATTCCGAGGAAGGCCAGCGCCAGACCAAAGAGCAGATCGCATATTATATGAAGAATGCCAGGACCATCTATGACGGTCTTCAGGCAGCGGGATATACGGTATCCGGCGGCGTAAATGCGCCCTATATCTGGCTGAAGGTTCCTGCAGGAATGACCTCCTGGGATTTCTTCGATTACCTGCTGGAGAAGGCAAATGTGGTAGGAACCCCCGGCTCAGGCTTCGGCCCCAGCGGAGAGGGATATTTCCGTCTGACTGCCTTCGGAAGCTATGAGAATTCCGTAGAGGCAATGAACCGCATCAAGGCGCTGTAAAGTGAGAAGTAAGCCCTGCGGTCTCGCAGGGCTGAGTATATGGAGAAGGGGTAGTGCATGAAGGTTGTTATTCTTGCGGGAGGTTACGGCACCCGGATCAGTGAGGAAAGTCACCTGAGACCGAAGCCGATGATCGAGATCGGCGGAAAACCGATCCTCTGGCATATCATGAAGGAGTATTCCTATCATGGGTTTAATGAGTTCGTGATCTGTGCCGGCTATAAGCAGCATGTGATCAAGGAATGGTTCGCCAATTATTATCTGCATAACAGTGATATTACCTTTGACTTCACCGCAGAGAACCGCATGACGGTGCACAATAATGTGGCGGAGCCCTGGAAGGTGACCATTGTGGATACGGGACTGGACACCATGACCGGCGGGCGTATCAAAAGGGTTCAGAAATATGTGGGGGACGAGACCTTCATGCTGACCTATGGTGATGCGGTCTGCACCATCGATATGAACGAGCTTCTCCGGTTTCACCGGGAGAAGGGGAAGATCGCAACCATAACCGCCATCCGCTTCGGACAGCGCTTCGGCGTGCTGGAGGTGGACCAGGAGAGCAAGTTGATCACCTCCTTCCGCGAGAAGGAGGAGACCGACTCCGCCCGGATCAACGGCGGCTATATGGTCATGGAACCGAAGATCTTTGATTATCTTGAGGATGACTCCACGGTCTTCGAACAGAAGCCCATGCGCCGTCTGGCCAGGGACGGGGAGCTGAATGCCTACGAATATGACGGCTTCTGGCAGTGTATGGACACCAAGCGGGAGCATGATCTTCTGGATCGACTGATCGAGACAAAGGAAGCACCCTGGATGAAATGGACATCCGGAGACAGATAGATTTGGAGAACGGAATGACAAGAGAAGAGCTGACTTTTTTCAAGGATAAAAAAATACTGGTCACCGGGCATACCGGCTTCAAGGGAAGCTGGCTCGCCCGGATCCTTCTCTATGCCGGCGCGGATGTGACCGGCTATTCTCTTATTCCGGAGGAGGAGAGTCTGTACCGCCTGGCGGTGGAAGCGGATGCTTCCGCCGGAAAGCTTCGGTCGATCACGGGAGACGTCCGGGATTTTGATCACCTTCTCAGGGTATTTCAGGAGGTACAGCCCGAACTGGTGCTGCATCTTGCGGCGCAGCCCATCGTCCGGACCTCCTATGAACAGCCGCGCTATACCTATGAAACCAACGTGATGGGAACGGTAAATCTCTGTGAGGCAGTGCGGCTCACGCCCTCCGTTCGTTCCTTCCTGAACGTGACCACGGACAAGGTCTATAAGAATGAGGAGCGGGGAGAGGCCTTCCGGGAGGATGAACCCCTGGACGGCTATGATCCCTATTCGAATTCCAAATCCTGCTCGGAGCTGGTGACGCATAGTTATGTAAACTCATTCTTCCGGGAAATGCATCTCCCCGCATCCACGGCCCGTGCCGGAAATGTCATCGGAGGAGGAGATTTCGCCAGAGACCGGATCATTCCGGACTGCGTCAGGACGGCCCTCAGCGGGGAAAAGACCATAGCGGTAAGGAATCCCTATTCCATCCGCCCCTTCCAGCATGTGCTGGAACCGCTGTTCATGTATCTCACCATCCTGCGAGCCCAGCTCCTGGACCCGTCGATGGCGGGAGCCTATAACATCGGACCGGAGGATTCGGATTGCGTCACCACCGGAGATCTGGTAACCCGGTTTTTGAATGCCTGGAATCAGGCCCGGAGGGAAGGGGAGCAGGAGCTTACCTGGGAAAATGTGGGGAACAACGGTCCCCATGAAGCCACATTTTTGAAGCTGGACTGCAGCCTGGCAAGAAGATGCTTCGGCTGGAAGCCGGTCTGGAACATTGACCGCGCCCTGAGGGAGACGGTGGCCTGGACCGGAGTATATGCCGCAGGCGGTGATGTGGCGGCAGAGATGGAACGGGAGATAGAAGCATTTCTTCACGATTCGGAGCGGTAGAATCCACTGTGGGGATCGCGAAGAAAGCGGATGGAATAAATAATAAGAATAACGAAATGAGCCGGATTATGGATAGAGAAGCAGAGCTTCGCGCCGAGATCAAGGATCTTGTGGCGAAGTATTATAACGAAATAAAGAAACCGCAGCAGCAGAAGGCTTATCAGCCGGGGGATCGGATCGATTATGCATCCAGGGTTTACGATGAGAAGGAAATGCTTTCTCTTACGGACGCCATGCTGGATTTCTGGCTGACCACCGGGCGCTTTGCTAAGCAGCTGGAACAGGATTTTGCTGCATGGATCGGCAGCCGTTTCGTGCATCTGGTAAACAGCGGTTCCTCCGCCAACCTGTTAGCCTTTATGGCCCTTACCTCACCCCTTCTGGGAGACCGGCAGATCAGGCGTGGAGATGAGGTGATCACGGTGGCCTGCGGATTTCCCACCACCGTAAGTCCTATCCTGCAGTATGGTGCGGTGCCGGTTTTTGTGGACGTAACGATCCCCCAGTATAATATTGATGTTTCAAGGCTGGAGGAAGCCTATTCCGAGAAGACCAAAGCGGTGATGATCGCCCACACCCTGGGCAATCCCTTCTCCATCCGAAAGGTGCTGGAGTTCTGCAGAAAGCATAACCTCTGGCTGGTGGAGGATAACTGTGACGCCCTGGGAAGTAAGGTCACCATTGACGGTGTTACAAAGTACACGGGAACCTGGGGAGATATCGGAACCTCTTCCTTCTATCCGCCCCATCATATGACCATGGGAGAAGGCGGAGCGGTTTACACCGATAACCCGCTGTTAAATAAGATCCTGCTTTCCATGCGGGACTGGGGACGGGACTGCGTATGTCCCTCCGGCCATGATGGCATTTGCGGCCATCGGTTTGACGGGCAGTTTGGCGAGCTTCCCATGGGCTATGATCATAAATATGTATACAGCCACTTCGGTTACAATCTGAAGGTGACGGATCTTCAGGCGGCCATCGGGGTGGAGCAGCTGAAGAAGTTTCCGGAGTTCATCCGGAGAAGAAGAGAAAACTGGCAGTATCTCAGGGAGAGGCTGGAGGATCTGGAGGATCGGTTTATCCTGCCGGAGCCGGAGGAGGACAGTGTTCCCTCCTGGTTTGGGTTCCTCATCACGGTTCGTCCGGAATCCGGGCTCACCAGAGATCAGGTGACCCGGTTCCTGGAGGACAGGAATATCCAGACCAGACTCCTGTTCAGCGGGAATCTGACCCTGCACCCCTGCTTCGACCAGATCCGCGGGACGGATGCCTACCGCGTGTCCGGGCCCCTTACCGTCACCGACCGGGTTATGCAGAGTTCCTTCTGGATCGGCGTATATCCGGGAATGACCACGGAGAAGCTGGATGCCATGGTGGAGGCGCTCCATGCAGTTTAATTCCTTTTCCTTTATCCTGGTCTTTTTGCCGGTGATCCTCCTGGCCTATTTCCTGCTCAGCAGGATCCATCCCATCATCGGGAAGCTGGTCCTCATCCTGGGCAGCATCTATTTCTACTGTGCCGAGGACTGGAAGACGGGGATCTTTCTGGGGATCAGCGTGGCAGTGAACTACATTTTCGCAGTGCTGATCCGACGCTTAGGCAAACCCAAAAAGCTGCTGCTTTTTTTACCGGTCCTGATCAATGTGGGGCTGCTCCTTTATTTTAAATATACGAATTTCCTCATCACGAACCTGAATAAATGGGTCGGAACGGATATTGCCCTCCGGGACATTCTTCTTCCCGTGGGCATCAGCTTCTTTACTTTCCAGCAGATCGCCTATCTGGTGGCGGTATACAGGGATGAGCTGGAAAATGTGGATCTTTTGGATTATCTCACCTTTATCCTGTATTTCCCCAAGCTCCTGATGGGGCCGCTGGCGGATCCGGTGAACTTTATTGGACAGCTGAGGGATCCGGAAAGGAAGAAATTCCGGGTGGAAGGACTGGTGACGGGGATCAAGATCTTCAGCTTCGGTCTCTTTAAGAAGCTGCTTTTTGCCGATGTCTTTGCCCTGGCAGTGAACTGGGGCTTTGAGCATATGGACGCGGCAACCTCCATGGACTGGATCATCATCATGTTCTGCTATACCTTTGAAATCTATTTTGATTTCAGCGGCTACAGCGATATGGCGGTGGGTGTTTCCCGGATGCTGGGGATCGACCTGCCCATGAACTTTGATTCACCCTACAAGGCAGTTTCCGTCCGGGATTTCTGGAAGCGCTGGCATATGTCCCTTACGGGCTTCTTCACAAAGTATATCTATTTCCCCTTGGGAGGAAGCAGAAAGGGAGAACTGAGGACCTATCTCAATACCATGATCATTTTCCTGATCAGCGGGATCTGGCACGGCGCCAACTGGACCTTCATCCTCTGGGGCCTGATCTACGGAGGGTTTATGGTCTTCGACCGGGTTCTGGACAGATTTAAGGTGAAACCCTTTGAACCCTTCCGCTGGCTGCTGACCTTTCATCTGGTCAGCGTGCTCTGGCTCATGTTCCGGGCGGATTCCCTGGGACAGTGGGAAGAGATCCTGAAGAAGATGCTGTCGCTGGAGAACCTGTCGGTGAGCCCGGATCTGGTGAAATGCTTCATGACTCCGGAGATCAATTATTTCTCCGTGTGGTCGACGGTAGGAGAGTCCCTTACCGCACGGATCTCCAACGTGTGGATGTGGGTTTACCTTGCATTTGCAGCGGTGGTCTGCTTCGTTCCGGAGAATAATTACCGGAATCTGAAGAAACTGACCGTCCCCTCCATGCTCCTTGCGGCGGTCGCCTTTGTATGGGCCTTCTGCAGCCTGAGCGCGGAGTCGGTATTTGTGTATTTCGGGTTCTAGAGCATCGACAGAGCCGAAGAATGACAGAACGTCTGTCATCCTGAGGAGCGAAGCGACGAAGGATCCTATCGTTTGCTGCAGAGATGGTCTGTCATCCTGAGGAGCGAAGCGACGAAGGATCCTATCGTTCGCTGCAGAGATGGTCTGTCATCCTGAGCCACAAGGCAAGCGCGCTTGTGCGCGTACACAAGGCAAGCGCACTTGTGCGCGTACACAAGGCAAGCGCGCTTGTGCGCGTAGCCTGCGTGCCTGCGTGCCTGTGCGCGAAGGATCCCATCGTTCATGGCAGAAATTGAAAGAATACAGAGAAAAACAGTGGAAGAAAATAAAGAGAAAGAACTGAATAGCATAGCAGCCGGGGAACCGGAAGCGAAGGAACGGAAGAAGGAACCCGGCATCAAGGCGGGAATCTGGCTCGTGGGATGGCTTGCGGTGGTAGGCGTGCTTCTGGTGGGCATTTTCCTGATGGTGCATCATGTGGATCCCTTCATGCATTATCATGCGCCCTATACCGAGGAATACTTCTATAAGCTGGACAACGAGCGCAGCCAGAATCCCGGGATCATCGCACATTTTGATTATGATACCATGGTGACGGGAACCTCCATGGTGCAGAATTTCAAGACCAGCCTGGTGGATCAGGAATTTGGAGGCAGCTCCATCAAGATCTGCTTCTCCGGTGCAACCTTCAAGGAGATCAACGACAATGTGCGCTATGCCCTGGAGCAGCAGCCGAAGCTTACCCGGGTGATCCGGAGTATGGATATGAACATGCTCCTTGACCCGCCGGACAAGATGCGGAAGGATCTGGGAATATACCCCTTCTACCTGTATGACGGAAATCCGCTGACGGATGTAAAGTACATTTTCAACAAGGACGTGATCTTCCGGTCTGCGGAGATGATCTCGGCAGCGGATTACAGCAAGAAGTACAGGGGGATCACCTCCTTTGACAAGTACGCCCGCTGGCAGGACTGGAATAAGTTCGGACCGGGACGGGTGATCGGCAAGGGGCTGAAGCCGGTTCCGGAGACGGAGCAGCTGCCCATGACGGAGGAGGAGAGGAAGAACCTGGAGGAAAATATCACCCGGAACGTTACATCTCTGGCAGGGGAGCACCCGGAGGTGCAGTTCTACTATTTTATCCCGCCCTACAGTGCAGTATGGTGGGAGCGGACGATCCGGGAGGGGAAGCTTCAGGTACGTCTGGAGGCGGAGCAGTTCCTCATCGAGGAGTGCCTGAAGTACGACAATATCCATCTGTTTTCCTTTAACAACTGTACGGATATCACCACGGAGCTGAACTTCTACAAGGACACCACCCATTACGGTGAATGGATCTCAGACTGGATGGTGAAGCAGATGAAGGCGGAGCGTTACCGCCTGACGAAGGAGAATTATCAGGAATACAGGAAGCAGGAAGAGAGCTTCTATTCCACATTTGACTATACCAGCATGAACGGCCAGACGGATCTGGAGGATGACCGGCAGGCAGCGGAGCTGCTGAAGGATGAATAGGGAGCAGCCCGAGGATGAACAGGGAGTGACCTGCAGTAAGAGGAACTGCGGGAAAGGATAAGGATCCGTGTTGCAACGGAGAGTAAAAAGATGAAGGAGTAGTGCGGATGAGAAAAAAATGGAAATGGACAGCGTTGGCATCGGTGATGGCGGCAGGAGTCATGTTCAGCATTCCCGCCGCAGCCAGTGCGGAAGAGATCCCCGCAAATGCGCCACAGGAGGTTTATGCAGCCTCCGGCTGGCGGTATGTGGGGAATCAGTGGTTTTACTATGATGCAAACGGTATACCGGTGACCGGCTGGCAGGCCATCAAGGGAAAGTGGTATTTCTTTAATGCGGAAGGCGTGATGCAGACCGGATTTATCGCGGACAAGGGGAAATGGTACTACATGGACACCCAGGGCGTGATGCAGACCGGCTGGCGGATGGTCGACGGAAAGGTATATTTCTTCGCTGCCGGCGGCGTGATGAAGACCGGATGGTTTGCGGAGAAGGGCAAATGGTATCTGCTTTCGGACAAGGGCGTTCTCCAGACCGGATGGAAGGCTGTGGGCGGAAAATGGTACTATTTCGCTGAGGATGGCGTGATGCAGACCGGCTGGAAGGAAGTCGGCGGAAAATGGTATCTTTTCAGTGACAGCGGCGCCATGCGTACCGGCTGGACGGCGGATAAGGAGAAATGGTATTATCTTCGGTCCGACGGCGTGATGCAGACCGGTTGGGCCGCCATTTCCGGAAAATGGTACTACTTTGATGATGCAGGTAAGATGCGCACCGGCTGGGAGAAGATCGATGAGAAATGGTATATATTCGATGAGAATGGCGTGATGCAGACCGGCTGGATCCTGAATAGTGATATCTGGTATCATTTCTCGGAAAAGGGCATGATGCAGACCGGCTGGATCGCAGAAAACGGCGAATGGTACTATTTTGACGAAGAAGGCCGGATGGTCACCGGAAATCAGACCATCAGCGGAAAGAAGGAACGCTTCAGCGTTGACGGAAGATGGCTCCGTCCCGTGGCAGAGCCCGCGGAGGAGCAGCCCTCCGGCTTTGTCTATGATGCGGCAACCGCCATTGAATTTGCCAAGACCCACACCGCCCGGGATGTGGAGCTGGGACTTCCGAGAGATCAGTGTGAAAATGGCTGGCTCTGTGCGGAATTCCTGTCCAACTGTCTCCGGAAGGGCGGAATGACCGAGTACTCCGATCATGCAACCATCCTCCATGCACAGCTGGCGGAGGATCCCAAGGTGCAGGAGATCGTGGTCCCGCTGGATAACGGATATATCAAGCTGGAAAATGTAAAGGGCGGTGAGCTGGCAGCCGGAGACGGCATCCTGCTTTACTGTGACAGCTGTACCGACGGAAGACCTTTTGTGCACTCCCTGTTCTTTGTGGGCTGGGACGAGAACGGATATGCCAAGATTTACTGCCACAATAACCGGAACGTGGGCGTGGTAAACCGTTGGCCCGCATGCTATGCATGTCATGCCCGTCTGAAGGAGGGTCACGCCATGCATATCATCAGCAACTCGCCCAAGAAGAATAACACCTATCCGAAAAACACCCTGATGAAGGTGGGCGGAAAGCGGATGTACATCAACGAGAAGGGTTGGAAAACTTACGGATGGCAGCAGGTGGACGGAGACTGGTATTATTTCGACAGCGACGCCTATGCCGTAAAGGGCTGGAAGAAGATCGACGGTAAGTGGTATTATTTCGATGAGGATTACAAGATGCTCACCGGACTTCAGACCATCGGCGAGGATACCTATTTCCTGCTTTACGGTGCTATGCAGACCGGTTGGGCAAAACGTGCCAACAGCTGGTACTACTTTGAAGCAAACGGCGTTATGGTCACCGGAGAGAAGACCATCGGCAAGAAAACCTACATCTTCGATGAGAACGGCGTATGCACCAACCACTGATCCTTCAAATGAAGGGCCCGGCCCCGCATTTCCCCTGGATCTGGGGCAGCCGGGAGGCAGGTTGTGAATAGTTCACAAAATTCCTTCGGAAAGTTTACAGATAAGGACTTGCGTCTTCCGGGGGTTTAGTCTATAATAACCCCGTATATCGGCAGAGAAGGAGACTTCTTTCTGAAAGGACTGACAGGGAATCGCCGGCCGTGACTGAGAGCCGCGATGAGACACCCCATGAAGAGGAACACTCCGGAGCCGGCTGCTTGAAGTGGGAGAGATCCCGGGGGAGTAGGGCAGCCCGGAAGCGGCACGTTACGCCGGAAAGAGTGCAGATCCTTTGGATGGATCTGAATTCGGGTGGTACCACGGTTAGAAAAGATCAATCGTCCCGAGGCCTGCATAAGGTCTCGGGACGTTTTCATATACGGCGAAGCCGTGACATCGACGGACACGTAGTGTCCGGAGAGCGCATGGCGGTAACAAGGAATCTATAAATCTTTATACAATAGAGAGGATGTAATCATGTACAGAGACAAGACCATCGACAAAATGTCGGAAGCAGATGTAGGGAAAAACGTCCGCCTGGCGGGCTGGGTTGAGAATATCCGGGATCACGGAGGGGTGTCCTTTATCGATCTTCGGGATATGTACGGCGTGATGCAGGTAGTCCTCCGGGATACCGGGCTGCTCACGGGCATCACCCGTGAACAGGCCATTTCCGTAGAGGGACTGGTGGAGCATCGTGACGAGGAGACCTATAATCCCAAGATCCCCACGGGAACCATCGAGCTGGAAGCCCATTCCATCGATATCCTGGGTAAGGTATATACACAGCTTCCCTTTGAGATCATGACCTCCAAGGAGGTTCGTGAGGACGTTCGTCTGAAATACCGTTATCTGGATCTCAGGAACCAGAAGGTAAAGGATAACATCCTTTTCCGTTCCAGGGTGATCAGCTTCCTCAGAAAGAAGATGGAGGAAATGGGCTTTGTGGAGATCCAGACCCCGATCCTCTGCGCATCCTCACCGGAGGGCGCCCGGGACTATATCGTTCCTTCACGCCGTTATAAAGGAAAATTCTATGCGCTGCCCCAGGCACCGCAGCAGTATAAGCAGCTTCTCATGGTGTCCGGCTTCGACAAATATTTCCAGATCGCTCCCTGCTTCCGTGACGAGGATGCAAGAGCTGACCGTTCACCGGGAGAGTTCTATCAGCTGGACTTCGAAATGAGCTTCGCTACACAGGAGGATGTATTCCGGGTAGGTGAAGAGGTGCTTTCCGCCACCTTTAAGGAATTTGCTCCCGAGGGGTATTCCGTTACGGAGGCTCCGTACCCCATCATCAGCTACAAGCAGGCCATGTTGGAGTTCGGTTCCGACAAGCCGGATCTTCGGAATCCTCTCCGGATCATCGATCTTACGGATTTCTTCCAGAAATGTACATTTAAGCCCTTCCACGGCAAGACCGTTCGCGGCATCAATGTGCCGAAGAAGCTGTCCAAGGGTCAGCATGAGAAGATGCTGAAGTTTGCCCAGGGCATCGGCATGGGCGGACTGGGGTATCTGGAGGTTCTTGAGGATGGCTCCTACAAGGGCCCCATCGACAAGTTTATCCCGGATGAGCTGAAGGATGAGCTTAAAGCCATGGCAAAGTTAAATATCGGCGATACCATTTTCTTCATTGCAGATAAGGAACAGCGTGCAAATCTTTTTGCCGGACAGATTCGGAACGAGCTGGGCGCACGTCTGGACATGATTGAAAAGAACGCGTACCGCTTCTGCTATATCAACGATTTCCCCATGTATGAGTATGATGAGGAGATCAAGGGACCTGCATTTACCCATA
This sequence comes from Eubacterium sp., assembly GCA_017634475.1. Classification (GTDB taxonomy): domain Bacteria; phylum Bacillota; class Clostridia; order Lachnospirales; family Lachnospiraceae; genus Eubacterium_Q. Next base: position 5,027 of record JAGBNH010000048.1, on the reverse strand, counting down.
ATCCCTTCTCCATGCCCCAGGGCGGCCTGAAGGCGCTGGAGGAGCAGGATCCCCTGGATATCCTGGCTTACCAGTACGACATCGTCTGCAACGGCGTGGAGCTTTCCTCCGGTGCAGTCCGTAACCATGATATGGAGATCATGGAGAAGGCATTCGAGATCGCAGGCTACTCTAAGGAAGTGCTGGAGCAGAAATTCGGCGCACTTTACAGCGCCTTCCAGTTCGGCGCACCTCCGCATGCAGGAATGGCTCCCGGCGTAGACCGTATGATCATGCTGCTTAGGAATGAGGAGAATATCCGTGAAGTCATCGCCTTCCCCATGAGCGGAACCGGCCAGGATCTGATGTGCGGTGCACCCGGTGAAGTGACCGAGCTGCAGCTGAGAGAGACCCACATCAAAGTAAGAGATTAACAGATCATCCTTCGGGACGGCAGTATAGCAAAAGGAGAAAAATATGCAGATCACAGATGAAACCATCGAATATGTGGGCATCCTGGCGAAGCTGGAGCTCTCCGAGGAGGAGAAGGAACGGGCCAAGAAGGATATGTCGGAAATGTTGGATTATGTGGGTAAGCTGAATGAGCTGGATGTATCCGGCGTAGAGCCCATGAGCCACACATTTCCGGTGTCGAATGTGATGCGTGAGGATGTGGTGACCAGCGGCAACGAGCGGGAGAAGATCCTTGCCAATGCACCGGAGAAGACCGAAGAGGCATTTATCGTTCCGAATACATTCTAGTTTAGCGGCCACATCATAAACATTTACACGGGGGATCACCTCCGGGTTTGATTTCAGGGAGTCAGAAAATATGGAAAGAGAAGAAATCCTGCACCTTACCGCCACCGAGCTGGGAAAGAAGATCGCGGCGGGAGAGGTGACCAGTGCTACGGCGACCCAAGCCTATCTGGATCAGATCGGCGCACGGGACAAAGAGATCCATGCCTATATTACCGTAGATACCGAGGGTGCGCTCCGCCGTGCCCGGGAGTGCGATGAGAAGATCAAGGCAGGAACCCTTACGGGACCTCTGGCAGGCGTACCCGTTGCCATCAAGGACAATATGTGCATCGAGGGGCAGCTTACCACCTGTGCCTCCAGGATCCTGAGCAATTTTGTGCCCACTTATACATCCACTGCAGTTCAGGCCCTTCTGGATGCCGGTGCGGTGATCCTGGGCAAGACCAACATGGATGAGTTTGCCATGGGAAGTACCACCGAGACCTCTTACTTTGGCGTTACCCGGAACCCCCGGGATCTGAGCCGTGTGCCCGGCGGTTCCTCCGGAGGATCTGCAGCGGCAGTTGCAGCGGATCTTTGCGCGGTGGCCCTGGGAAGCGATACCGGCGGGTCCATTCGGCAGCCCGCAGGCTTCTGCGGCGTCACCGGCATTAAGCCTACCTACGGAAGAGTATCCCGTTACGGTCTCATTGCCTATGGCTCTTCCCTGGATCAGATCGGTCCTTTGGCCAGGGACGTGACAGACTGCGCGACCATCCTGGAGATCATTTCCACCAGGGATCCCAAGGACTCTACCTCTGCAAGGCTTCCTGAAGGAAGCGAGGAGGCAGCGACAGATTTTACCTCTGCGCTGGTTCAGGATGTGAAAGGAATGAAGATCGGCGTGCCCAGGGATTATTTCCTGGAGGGGCTGGATCCGGACGTAAAGTCAAATGTACTGGCTGCTGCCGATAAGCTCCGGGAGCTGGGTGCTGAGGTGGAAGAGTTCGATCTGGGCATGGTGGAATACGCCATCCCGGCTTACTATATCATTGCCTGTGCGGAGGCGTCCTCCAACCTGGAGCGCTTCGACGGCGTGAAGTACGGTTACCGTACCGACAGCTACACCGATCTGCACAACATGTATAAGAAGACTCGTTCCGAGGGCTTCGGTCCGGAGGTAAAGCGCCGGATCATGCTGGGAAGCTTTGTGCTTTCCTCCGGCTATTATGATGCTTACTATGTAAAGGCCCTTCGGGTAAAGGCGCTGATCAAGCAGGCCTTTGACAGGGCATTTGAGAAATATGATGTGATCCTGGGACCGGTGGCGCCCACCACGGCACTGCCCATCGGCGAATCCTTATCGGATCCCATCAAGATGTATCTGGGTGATATTTACACGGTATCCGTAAACCTTGCCGGTCTTCCGGGCATTTCCGTTCCCTGCGGAACGGACAGGAACGGACTTCCTGTGGGGCTGCAGCTTCTCGGCCAGACCTTTGCGGAGAAGAAGATCATCCGTGCAGCCTATACCTATGAGCAAAGCAGGTAATCCACCGAAGGAGAACAGAATGAGTAAAGAATATGAAGTAGTCATCGGACTTGAGGTCCATGTGGAACTGAATACGAAGACCAAGATCTTCTGCGGCTGCTCAACGGAGTTCGGCGGTGCGCCGAATACCCATGTATGTCCTGTATGCTCAGGTATGCCGGGATCCTTGCCGGTGCTGAACAAAGCCGTAGTGGAGAAGGCCATTGCAGTGGGACTGGCTACCCATTGTGATATCACCAGAAACAGCAAGTTTGACCGGAAGAATTATTTCTATCCGGATAACCCGCAGAATTATCAGATCTCCCAGCTGTATTATCCGATCTGCAGGAACGGATATGTGGCCATTCAGGATGCTGAGGGTGAGGAGAAGCATGTCCGGATCCATGAGATCCATATGGAGGAGGATGCCGGAAAGCTGGTACATGACGCATTTACGGATGAGACCTATGTGGATTTTAACCGTTCCGGTGTGCCCCTGATCGAGATCGTTTCCGAGCCGGATATGCGCTCAGCCGATGAGGTGATCGCTTATCTTGAAGGGCTTCGGGAGACCATCCAGTATCTGGATGCTTCGGACTGCAAGTTAAATGAGGGTTCCATGCGTGCGGATGTGAATCTGTCCATTCGGGAGAAGGGCAGCAGCGAATTCGGCACCAGGACCGAGTCCAAGAACCTGAACTCCTTCCGGGCTATCCGCCGCTGTATCGAAAATGAAGTGAACCGGCAGATCGATCTGCTGGAGTCGGGAGAGAAGGTGGTTCAGGAGACTCGCCGCTGGGATGATGAGAAGGGCTTCTCCTATCCCATGCGTTCCAAGGAGGATGCTCAGGATTACCGGTATTTCCCTGATCCGGATCTGGTGCCCATTCAGGTTTCCGAGGAATGGATCGAGGAGATCCGGGGAAGACAGCCGGAAATGCGGGCCGAGAAGATCCTGCGTTATAAGGAAGAATATCAGCTTCCGGAATATGATATCGATCAGCTGACCGGTGAGAAGAAGCTGGCGGATCTCTTTGAGGGCGCAGTCCGTGCCGGAGCAGATCCCAAGAAGGCTTCCAACTGGCTCATGACAGAAACCATGCGCCTCATGAAGGAAACGGATACGGATGCCTCGGCGCTTAAGTTCAGCGGCGAGAATCTGGCAGAGCTGATCGCCCTGGTGGACCAGAAGGAGATCAACGGCGCAGTGGCAAAGGAAGTATTTGAGAAGGCGGTCTTCAGCAAAAACCTCAGCCCGAAGCAGTATGTGAAGGACAATGATCTCTCCACCCGGACCGATGACGGTGTGATGGCAGAGGTTGTGGAGCGGGCCATCGCCGCAAATCCCAAGGCCGTAGAGGATGTAAAGAACGGTAAGACCAAGGCCATCGGCGCCATCGTAGGCTATGTCATGAAGGAAATGAAGGGCAAATGTGATCCGGGAACCGTAAATAAGATGATCGCAGAAAAACTGGGCTCATAGGTCACAAATCCGAAACCAAGAGAATTAGAGGTTGCATTTGTAACATTTTTGTAATATATTATCTAAGTGCTTCAGCACGGGAGGATGAAAATGCAACCGGTGACTTGACCCCGGGTAATATCCATATTGAGGAAGAATTATGTCAAAACGAGACGACGAATATTACGACGACGATCAGTATTATGAGGACGACCAGTATTACGAGGATGAGCCGTACGACGAGCAGGATGAGGAGCAGTACCGACGGGCTGCAAAGGAGAAGCGCAAGGAGATCCGCAAGGCAGGGAAGAACAAGGTTTCCAGGAACGCCAAGTGGGGGATCGCGCTGATCATCGAGCTCATCGTCATCGTGCTGCTGATCTTCGGCCTGGTTCGTTCCTATATGCACAACAAGTATAATCTTCTGGAGATCCATGAGATCAAGGAAGAGGATCTGAAGATCAACGAAGGCTTGAACAAGGAAGTGCAGAAGGGCTATACCAACATCGCCCTTTTCGGAACCGATTCCCGTACCGGAGATCTGGGGGCGGGAGGACGAAGCGACGCGATCCTTGTAGCCAGCATCAATAACGATACAAAGAAGGTTCGCATAGTGTCCATTTACCGCGATACCATCCTGGAGATCCAGGACGAGGAAGGCGCTTATACCGCCAAGGTGAACGCGGCCTATGCCTACGGCGGACCGCAGATGGCGCTCCAGACGCTGAATGCAAACCTTGACCTCTATATCACCGATTATATCACCATCAACTGGGAGGGACTGACCCGGGCGGTGGATGCCATCGGCGGTGTACAGATCCATGTGGAGGAGGACGAGGTGGAAATGCTGAACGCCTGCCTGCAGGAGCAGATCCGGGAGACCGGAATCTATTCCGAGGGTATCTTCGAGACCGGAGACCTTACCCTGAACGGCGCCCAGGCCACGGCTTATTCCCGTATCCGCAGCACCGGCCGGGGAGATATCACCCGTACCGAGCGTCAGCGGGAAGTGATCTCCGCCATGATTGATAAGATGAAGAAGAGCGATCTTAACACCATCGATAACACCATCGATGCCATCTTCCCTTACATCAGTACAAGTATTACCGAGGATGATATGTATGACCTGGCTTCCAGCATGCTTTCCTATTCGCTGGAGGATACCATCGGTTTCCCCATCCGTTTCGGTTATTTCAGCTCGGACAGCAAGGGCTCCTGCATCGCACCCCAGAATCTTCAGGAAAATGTAACGGCGCTGCAGCGGTTCCTGTTCGGGAATAATGCATATACGCCTACACAGAATCTGAAGCGGAT
>JAGBNH010000047.1 GCA_017634475.1 Eubacterium sp. | reverse complement strand
GACCTTCTCCCGGATATACCTGTACGACCAGACCGATCGGATATCAAATGAAACTCCACACGTATTTCTAAAACCTTAGTGGATTTTTCATTTGAAATGTATTAAAATATGTTTTAATTATACCTTCAGGAGGAAAGAAATGGTAGAACAGATTTCAATTTTCGCGGAAAACAAAAAAGGCTCCATGCGGGAGATCACGGAGCTTCTGACAAAGAATGACCTGAATATCTACTGCGCCATCACCAACGACAGTGCGGAGTATGGTATCGTCCGCCTTCTGGTAGATGAGACCGAGCGTGCCTATCAGCTGCTGAGAGAAAACGGCTTTACCTGCAAGATCTCCCGGGTGATCGGTGTGAAGATCCCGGACAATGTGGGAAGCCTGAACCGGCTCCTCACCGATGTGGAGGACAGCAACATCAATCTGGATTATCTCTATGTATCCTACAGCCGCGAGGATTCCACTCCGCTGGCCATCCTGCACGCGCCGGGGTACGCTGAGGTTGAGGCCTGCCTGGTAAGCCGGGGGTATGAGATCCTATAATAAATCGGTCCGGTATTGTGTAATGACCGATCAGTTGAACTTTCGCCTGGTGAATTCATAGATCGCGATCCCTGTTGCCAGAGACAGGTTCAGGGAATCGATATCCGAGGAGTGGGAAATGATCACGCTCTGCCCCACGGAAAGGAAGCTTTCGTCCAGACCGGTGGCTTCATTTCCAAAGATCAGTCCGAAATGTCCGTCTCCCACCTCCACCTGGCCCAGCTTCTTTGTGGCCTTCAGCATGAAGGGATACAGGGTCCTTTCCCCGCCGTAAACCGTGCGGTAAGCATCAAAGGAGGGGAACAGCTGAACCCGCATGGAGAACATGGCCCCCATGGAAGCTCTTATGGTCTTGGGACTGAAGATGTCCACAGCCGGTTCGATAATGGCGATATCCCGGATCCCGAAGCCCAGAGCCGTCCGGAGGATGGTTCCCACATTTCCGCTGTCGCTGGGATTCACCAGCACGATATGATCCGCATCATGACGGATCTCCATTTCATACTTGTCCAGCACGCCGATCAGCAGGCAGCTTTCCTTATCCCGGAGCTTCTCGATCAAACGGCTGCTTTCCAGCACCTCGATCCCCTTCTCTCTGCAGAGCTCGGTGACCTTCTCTCTTACATCCTCCGAGATCGTGCTGTGCATCAGCACCTTCTCCACATGCCCGGGGCAGTTTTTCAGTAGTTCAAATGTGGGAAACATTCCGAAGGTATAGGAATAGTCCGCCTTCTTGTTATATTTCTTCAGATCACTGTTTGATATCATTCTTTTCTCTCCAAAACGGATGACCAAAGGGTCACCGGAATTCATGCTCGATCACGATGGTATTATCCTTTGCGTCCACCTTCGCATAGGCGCCGCTGATCAGCGGCATCTGGGGCGGCAAATGTCCGATATCCAGATCCATGATCATGGGTACCCCCAGTTCACCGATCATGGAGGTCACTGCATTCAGCCGGTCCACACCCATGATATCCTCATCAAAATGCAGCGGTCTTCCGATGAGGAAGCCCTTCGTATACTTAAACCAGCCGGCTTCACGCATCTGGAAGAACGCCCTTCGTATGGAAAGGGGATTCAGGTCACAGCATTCCAGGAACCAGATGATCCCATCCTCCTTATATCGTTCCAGGAAGTCCGCGGTTTTATCGAAGCGAGTCCCCAGAAGGGTGACCAGGATGTCCACACAGCCGCCGATGAGCCGACCTTCAAAGGCCGCTTTGTCCAGCTCCCGGAGTTCTCCGGCCCCCGCGTTCTGAGATTTCTCTGCCAGAAAGATCCGCTGCCGGTACTCCTCCGTCACATTATAGGTCGCGGTGGGATTTTCCTCGGACTTAAGGCTTTCCTTCTCCCATTTGGGATAATTATGCACCGTGGTCTTTCCCTTTAACAGATCAAATGCATCCCGGATGGAAGCATGCTTCGGCTCCTGTCCGAAGCTGGGGGCGCAGTAGCCGTAGATCGCGGCAGTATCCGCCAGGATCGTGGAAAGAAAGGTGAAATTCGTATTATCCGAATATCCCATATACCACTTGGGCTTCACCCTCCGGATCAGCTCCCAGTCGATCTCGGGAACCACCTCACACATCAGTTCTCCGCCGCCGCAGGTCATCAGGATATCCGTCTCCGGATCGGCGTACATTTCATTCAGTTCTTTACCGCAGAGCTCCGGCGTATTGCTGATGCCCACCCCCGCCGATGCATAACAGTTGGGACCCAGCTTCGTCCGGTAGCCCATTTCACGGAAATGATCCAACGCATGATCAAAACAGGTCTTATATGGTTCGATGGCACAGCCAAAGGACGGCGCGATAAAACCGATGGTACCATTATCCGGCAGAAATTCAGGATATCTCATGACGAATCCCCCTTATGCTCAGAGTATTATGCCTAATCATAGCACAAACTCCCGGGGAATCCTACAGGATTTACATTTCCCCGAAAAAAGAACACCCCTGCCCTGCGTATGCGCACGGGGCGAAGGGTGTTCCTGTCTTCGTAAATATCAGATGATGCCGGGGCATTCGTTTTATTGCCCCCCGGCTGACGGTCTTTATAACTCGTCTGCCAGATCCAGGATGAGGCGTTCGCTCTTCTCCCAGCCAAGGCAGGGATCGGTGATGGACTTTCCGTAGATCCCCTCTCCGATCTTCTGTGCGCCGTCTTCGATGTAGCTCTCGATCATCAGACCCTTTACCAGCTTCCGGATATCCTCGGACATCCGACGACTGTGCAGCACATCTCTTGCGATACGGATCTGCTCCAGATATTTCTTTCCGGAGTTGGAATGGTTGGTGTCTACGATACAAGCGGGATTGACCAGCTCTGACTTCTCTGCATAAGCATCCAGCAGCTGACGCAGATCTTCGTAATGATAGTTCGGAATACTCCGTCCGAACTTATCCACAGAACCGCGCATAATGGTGTGGGCCAGGGGGTTACCCGGCGTCTCCACCTCCCATCCGCGGTACAGGAACCGCTGCCTGGACTGGGCTGCGATCACGGAGTTCATCATGACTGACATATCTCCTCCGGTGGGGTTCTTCATACCTACCGGAATGCCGATACCGCTGGCTACCAGACGATGCTGCTGATCCTCAACGGAACGTGCTCCGATAGCCACATAGGACAGCAGATCCGACAGATACCGGTGATTCTCCGGGTAGAGCATTTCCTCCGCACAGGTAAATCCGGTCTCACGGACTACCCGCGCATGCATCTCACGGATGGCAATGATCCCTCCCAGGAGGTCTTCCTTTCCCTCCGGGTTCGGCTGATGGAGCATACCCTTGTAGCCGATCCCTGTGGTTCTGGGCTTGTTGGTATATACGCGGGGAATGATAAAGATCTTATCCTGAACCTTCTCCGCAACCTTCGCCAGACGGTTCATATAGTCCAGAACCGCATCCTCGTTATCTGCAGAGCAGGGGCCGATGATGAGCAGGAATTTGTCGCTTTCTCCGGTAAAGATCCTCCGGATCTCCTGATCCCGTTTCTCCTTTGCGGCTGCGATCTCAGCGCTGATGGGGAATTCCTCCTTCAGCTCCTGAGGGGTAGGCAGTTTACGGATGAATTTCATATCCATTTTTGTTTCCTCGACTTTCTTTGTACGTGATTATTAATGCTATCGCATGATTGCGAAGACCATGTCGGACGCATAGAGCAGCACCATGATGACGCCTTCCGCGCGGCTGATCCGATGCTTATGCAGACAGAAGAACAGGGTGATCACACTCACAGCCAGCAGAATGATCATATCATAAACACTGGCCAGATTTATGCCAAAGGGATGAATGGCGGAGGATACACCCAGGATCAGCAGGATGTTGAAAATGTTGGAACCAACCACATTTCCCACTGCCATACCCACCTGTCCCTTCCTTGCCGCAACGATGGAGGTTACAAGCTCCGGAAGACTGGTACCCATTGCAACGATGGTGAGTCCCACCAGGGTCTCGGACATTCCCGCTGCAAGGGCGATATTCTTTGCACCGTAGACAACAGCCTCGCCGCCGCCAACGATGCAGCCGATACCCACCAGGATCAGGACCACACATTTCCAGCCCGGCATGAGCTCCTCGTCTTCGGCTTCCTCTGTCCGGTTCTTCCTGGCGTTACGGATCAGGAAGAAGATATAGAGGACAAAGATCACCAGAAGCGTGATGCCGCAGATCCGGCTCACATTTCCCACCTCTTCGCCCATGGATCTGTTAAACAGATTTCCGTCCAGGAATGCGGGAAGTGCCGTAAAGAGCATCAGGATCACCGTGATCCCCAGATTGACCGGATAGTCCCTCTTCATGATCAGCCTGTCCACCGGTACCGGGTGGATGATGGCACAGATCCCCAGGACCATCAGCAGGTTAAAGAGATTGGAACCGACCACATTACTGAATGCGATCTCATTCGATCCCTGGATCGCTGCCGAGGTACTGACCGCCAGCTCCGGCGCCGAAGTACCCATAGCTACGATGGTGAGTCCAATGATCACCCCGGGTACGCGAAACCGTCTTGCCACGGCTGCGCTGCCGTCCACAAACCAATCCGCACCCTTGATGAGTGCCACGAATCCCACCAGCAGGATCAGGATATCCAATAATACTTTCATTTCCGTCCTCCGAAATCAGATCCGATCTCATGCATGACGCTTTATCACTTTACTGCATTAAATCGGAAAAGTCAAGTCCAAATTTTATTTCTATCGATCAGCGTAGGATGGATCCATCCGGATCAGCTCCTCAAAGCTGTCGATCTCGATCACATCCTCCTTGTTCATGGGGCGGATCCCCAGCGCATAATGCTCCGGATGACAGAACATGGCCACATCATCCCAGTAGATCTGATCGTTCTTCTTCACTACGAATTCTTCCTCCAGATCCTTCCGGAGCTTCTGTCCGTCCTCTTTGGACCAGCGGGAGATGCTGTACAGCTGCCAGCCCCGATTGCCCCCGGTCCTGGAACAGGAGGTTACGATCCCCGCATCATTTACCTGCATCAGCCACTCCACCGTATCCTCCTCGGTCCATACGGCGTTGTAGCCTGACCGCTGGAATTCGGGGGACAGGATTGCGTCGTTCCGGATATTCAGATCTCCGTCCAGAATGATCACATCCTCCAGATGCTCCCTTGCCGCATAAAGAGAGGAAATGTTGTTGCATGTGTCATAGTAGGGGTTCTCGATCAGGGTAACATTCGGATAGGCTTCCGTGAGCACGGAAAACTGTTCCTTCAGATGCCCTACCACCACATAGATCTCCGTGATCCCCCGGTTCATCAGCCCGCGGATCACGGTTTCGATCATCCGCTTTCCATTAACTCTGACCAATGGTTTCGGCGTGGTCAGGGTTACCGGCTGAAGCCGCTCTCCCAGCCCCGCTGCCATGATGATCGCACGTTTCACTGTATACATGATTGACCTGCTTTCTCAAGTTTCTTCCTAATTGATGTCAGACGAAACAAATTATACACGCTATTGGGTGTCTGTAAAGTGCAAAATATGATCTATTCCGTTTTTTCGTCGTATTTTCCCTACGTTATCCTCGGGCATCCGGATCCAGAAGCCGGTAAAGGGTGGGCGTAAAGGAGAACTCCTCCATCATCGCCTTCACCTCTCCAAGGGCCTTCTCCTTCAGCTTTCCGGGGGTCATGGGGCGCTTCACTGCCCGGATCAGGATATTCTTCGGCGTATGGGACAGATCAACGAATTCCAGAAGCTGTGTCCTGTAACCGCAGTACTCCAGCAGATTTCCGCGGATGGCGTCGGTGGCCAGGGCCGCAAACCGTTCCTTAATGATCCCGTATCTGGACATCAGTGTAAAATGCTCCGTCTGAAGCTGCTGATTCAGCTCGTGCTGACAGCAGGGTACGGAGAAGATCATCCTGGCCTTCCACTGCACCGCGTTATACAGCGCAAAATCCGTGGCGGTGTCGCAGGCGTGGAGGGTGATCACCATATCCACATCGAAGGGTGCCTCATAGCCATCGATATTTCCCACCTCGAAGCTAAGGCCGTCATAGCCGTATTTTGCGGCCGCAGCATTGCATTTCCGGATCACATCCTCCTTCAGGTCAAGACCCATGATCCGGGTATCCAGTCCCAACACCTCCTTCAGGTAGTAATACACCACAAATGTCAGGTAGGATTTACCACAGCCGAAGTCAATGACATTTACCTTCTTCAGCCCTGCCTCACGGATCTCATCATCCAGGATCTCGATGAAGCGGTTGATCTGTTTATACTTGTCATACATGGAGGAAACCACCTTGCCCTCAGCGGTGAATATGCCCATATCCACCAGGGGCGGGATCTGCATCCCTTCGCTCAGGATATAGTTTTTCCTCCGGTTATGGTCCTGCGCCGGGGCCGATGCCCGGATCAGTCCGGAGGCAGACTTCTTCACCTTATAGCTGCAGTTGCCTTTCCTTGAGACCAGGATGATATGCTCCTCTTCAGGGGATATGCCGTTAATCTGCCGGTAACCCTCCGCCAACCGGAGGGTTGCTTCGGCCAGCTCCCCGGTTCGGCCGTTTTCGTGGAACACCTGCTTCTGGGTATATTTGGAGGCCTGAAAGCTCTCCCCCTTAACCTCGATCACGATCTTCCGAAACTCGGCGGACTTTAACCCGGGATTACTGATTATGATCTTCGTCACTCCGGCTACGGTGATCCTTTGGATGTACTGCTCCAGTTCTGTCATATCCTGTTCCTTTCTCTTTCTTTATCCTTCGTCGTCTTTCTATGTCTTTCCGTGTCCTTCTTTATCCTGCTTTGACAAATCGTATGTTTTTCGATACAGTTATTTCGTGTGCTTTTCTACTTAACGCTCACGGCTCCCGTCATTTTCCTGTGGAAATGACTGCGCCGTTCATTATCATCCTGTAAATACTGAGGTTTTGTCATGAAGATCTACTTTGCCCCCATGGAGGGAATTACCGGATATGTTTTCCGCAACGCCTACGCTGCATGCTACGGCGGTGTGGATACTTATTTTACACCGTTTCTGTCCAATCCGGTACTGAACCAGATCGAAACAAATGATGTTCTTCCGGAGAATAACGCGGGCTACCATCTGATCCCGCAGATCCTGACGAACCGCCCGGACACCTTTAAGGCCATCGCCACCACCCTAAAGGATTACGGCTATTCCGAAGTGAATCTGAACCTGGGCTGCCCCTCGGGAACCGTTGTGGCCAAGAACCGGGGTTCCGGCGCCCTGCGGGAGCCGAAGGAGCTGCTGAAGCTGCTGGACGGGATCTTCAGCACATCGCCTCTGCCCGTTTCCGTAAAATGCCGCATCGGCATTCATTCAGAAGCAGAATGGGAGGATATCCTGGAGGTCCTGCTCCGTTTTCCCATGACCTGCCTGATCATCCATCCCCGTCTGCAGAAGGAATTCTACAAGGGTGAGGTACATATGGATGCTTTCCGGGATGCCTATGCAAGGCTCTTCTCAGAGGGAGAAGCGGCTGCCCCTTGTCCTTTATATTACAATGGAGATATCTGCAACGTTCAGCTGGCCAGCCGGATCACGGAAGAATTTCCCCGCATTTCCGGCATCATGCTGGGACGGGGACTGCTGAAGGATCCGGAGCTGGCTGAGCGGATACGGAAGTCATCGGCTTGCGGTCCTGCCGGTGAAACTGTGATCCCCTCCGGAGAAGGCCCGGATAAGATCGATCTGCCCCGGCTTCACAGATTCCTGCAGCTTCTTCTAGAGGGTTACCAAAAAGAAATGAACCGGGAGGGCCCGGCTCTCATGAAGCTGAAGGAGCTGTGGAGTTACCTGCAGGTCTATATCGGTCGTACGCCGGCCGAAATGCGCCCGCTGTGGAAGGCCAAAACTCTGGCGGAATACCGCGATGTGGTGGCCATGCTGGTACGATGAATATCATCTTTTTAAGCACGAAGCGACTGAGGAATCCCGCCTGGGTAGCGGTAAGATTCTTCAGTCGCTTCGCTCCTTCAGAATGACAATTTTGCCGGCTACGAATGTATCGCCTGTTGGATCACTTCCACCGTGTCGTTATAAACCCGGAGCAGTTCCTCAATGCCTCCGCGGATAGCGTCCTCGGTTCCGGATCCGTCCTGAAGCGCCTTGGCCGCCAGCTCCTGTGCATAGGCCAGGTCCGCCAGCTGATCCGCTCCCAGTGTCCGGGAGGAACTCTTCAGACCGTGAACAGCGATCTGGTAATCCTTCCAGTTCTCTTCATCGTAAAACTTCTTGATGTTGTTCCGCTTCTCTTCTGCACCGCTGATGTAGGTTTCCAGCAGTTCCATGTAGAATTCATCATCCTCCATGGTGAAGCTGTGGGCTTCCTCAATATTGAAGCCCGCCGCTGCCAGCCGATCGGTGAAGGAGCCGCTTTGTTCCGACTGATCCGAAGCTTCCGAAACCACTGCATCATTTATCGACTGATCTGCAGCCTTCGTAGCTTCTGCTCCGGGTTCTGACTGACCCAAAGCCTTCGCAGCCTCTGCCTCATTTGCAGAATGGTTCGCAGCTTTCCGGCCCTCTGCTCCGGTTTCTGACTGACCCAAAGCCTCTGCAGCCCCTGCTCCGGTTTCTGACTGACCCAAAGCCTTCGCAGCCTCTGCCTCATTTGCAGAATGATCCGCAGCTTTCCGGCCCTCTGCTCCGGTTTTCAACTGAGCCACGAATTCCGCATCGTCTTCTTTATATTTC
>JAGBNH010000046.1 GCA_017634475.1 Eubacterium sp. | reverse complement strand
CCTTCATACTCTGTTCTCCCCCTCTGACATAGTACGCGGATTGACACCCCGCATCAGCAGACTTCATTCTATCATGTCTTTAGATTTTTTGTAAAGCCATGGCAAAAATGTCCATCCTCTGATGGCTGTTGCCACCGGGAAAGGATTTGACACCACGGGGGGCTTTCGCTACACTATTATGAAGAAGGAACAGATGTGGGGTAATAATAGATGGGAGATATAAAAATGCTTCGTATTTTGGTGGTAGAGGATGATGAAGCCATCGCACGGATGATCGCGGTGAATCTGGAATGCTCCGGGTATACACCTGCCGTTTTTCATGACGGAAAGGAAGCTGCGGACGCCCTGGCAGAGGATTCGGATTACAGTCTGGCCTTGCTGGATGTGATGCTTCCGGGGATGGACGGTTTTCAGCTGTTCAAGGTTGTGCATGGGAAGGGGATCCCGGCCATCTTCCTTACCGCAAAGGATGACGTGGTTTCCAAGGTGACGGGACTCCGTGGTGGCGCAGAGGATTATATCGTGAAGCCCTTCGAGGTGCTGGAGCTGATGGTTCGGATTGAGAAGGTACTGGAACGTACCGGAGCACTGAAGAAGACGGAGACCATCTGCGGACTGGATGTGGATTTCGAAGCCATGCAGGTAAAACGGGACGGCGAGGAACTGCATCTTACCTCCATGGAATTTAAACTTCTGGAAGTCCTGATCCATAACCGGAACAAGGCTGTATCCAGAGAGAAGCTGTTGGCCCTGGTATGGGGGGCGGATTTTATGGGAGAGACACGGACCGTGGATGTTCATATCGCACAGCTTCGGAAGAAACTGGGGCTGGAGGAAGCCATCCGCACGATTCCGAAATTCGGATACCGGCTGGAAGAATAATTACTTTAAACGTTCAGCGTGTTCTGCATGGAGAGGTTTTTGCATGAAGCTCAGGAAAAAAATGATCCTCATCGTAAGTATTGCCACGGCGGTCAGTATGATCGTCGGAGGCTTTGTTATGATGACGATCCTCCGGAGAAATATGCTGCGAAATGCATACAGTGAGGCTGCAGTCAGTGCAGTAGACTTCTTTGCGGACTTCGAAAACCGGCTTGAAAAGGTTGGGAAGGAACGGGAGGATGCCTCACTGGCCCTGATCTACAAGAATCAGGACAACTGGCGAAATGTGATCTTCAGGGATGAAAAGGAGATCTACAATATCACGGTATTCAGCCGTGGGGAACTTGAGTCCGCGGCTTACCGGCGTGAGGATGAGGATACGTCAGGAAATGATCATAAGGAGCTGGAATACGAGGACGGTCTCTATATCGTGAATGCAAAGATCGTCGGTCATTATGATCTGTATCGTCTGTATGATATCACGGATGTTCACGGACGGATCCGTTCCATGATCGTGACCTATGTTGCGGTTGCCGTATCCATGCTCCTGATGGTGATCCTGGTTGCGGCCTTCGCCCTTCGGAAGGTGCTGCAGCCTCTGAAGGATCTGACGGATGCCACAAACGACATGGCCGGCGGCGATTACTCCCGGCGTGTTGCGGTAACATCCCGAGATGAACTGGGAAGTCTGGCGGTACATTTCAATGATATGGCGGAAGCCGTGGAGCAAAACCAGCGGTCTCTTAAGGAATCCGAGGAACAGAAGACGCTTATGATGGGGAATCTCTCCCATGAACTGAAGACTCCCATGACCGCCATTGCAGGTTATGCGGAGACGCTGCTCACCACGAAACTCTCCGAGGAACAACAGAGTGAGGCGCTGTACTATATCTATTCCGAAACCAACCGGCTGGGACGGCTGTCCAATAAAATGATGCAGCTGCTGAGTCTCTCCGGAGGAGACGCAGTGGTGAAGAAAGATATAAATGTGGAGGAGCTCTTTCAGGGAATTCAGGAAACCGTATCCGTGAAAAAGAAGGAGCATTCCGTGGATGTGGAGATATCATGGGATGCGGAGCTGATCCATACGGACGGGGATCTGATCCGGGATGTCATCATCAATCTGGTGGACAACGCCATCAAGGCCAGCAAGCCGGGCGGAACCGTGTGGGTTTCCTGGAAGGAAGGGGTTCTGTCCGTAAGGGATCAAGGGATCGGTATCCCGGCAGCGGAAATATCTTCCATAACCGAACCCTTCTATATGGTGGATAAATCCCGATCCAGGAAGGAAGGCGGTGCCGGCCTCGGGCTGTCACTTACGAAGCTGATCCTGGAGAAGCTGGGGGCTTCGATGGAGTTCCGGAGTACCGCAGGCGAAGGGACAGAGGTGATCATACGGGGAATTGAATGAGAGGCTTTGTGTGTGAGCGAGCTCACGCAAAGCATGGAGCGCCTGAATGCATGGCTCATTGGACGCGCACTTTTTACGTTTTCTTTACATTTTTCGAAATACTCGATAGCAGTTTTCAAAGTATGCTTGATACGAAATCGAAAAGAACATCGGATGAAATGACAACCCATTGTCATTCTGAAGGCGCGAAGCGACTGAAGAATCTTTTCATCTACAGGCATACGGAGGTAAGAACATGCGAAATAGAAAGAATACACAACTCAATCGAATCACAAAGAAGGCGGCAGGTCTTCTGCTGGCAGGGCTCATGGCCGCTTCTCTTCCCGCCTGCGGCAAGGATAATGCGGATCTCACGGAGCCGGGGACAAGCCGTGCCCCCATTGATCCTGCGAAAGCGTCCAGGAATCTGGTAAAGCAGGCCGAGGACGGTACTGTTGCCGACAGCACGGAAAGCCCGAAGCAAGCGGATTTTACCACTGATGGTGCATCCGTGCAGGAGGGACAGGCTGCAAATATGAAGGAACTGGAACATATGAAGACCGGCTTTTCCAGTGAAAACGGCCTCCTGAACATCCAGGTGGATGCCCCGGTGCTCATTCCGGAATGTGACGCATACCCGATCCTGTCCGTTAAGCGGGGGACTGTCGACGATGCACTTCTGAAGAAGACGAAGGAGCTGCTTCTCGGCGACACACAGCTGTATGACGGTGTCCGTCTCCTATCCCCGGATAGAGAAGCAACGCTTGCCAGGGGCGAGGAGCCGGATCCCATGTGGAAGATCAAAGGTCAGGTTCCCTACAGTGAGATCGGGAAGTATCCTGTGGAAGTGCAGTTATCCAAGGTAAGTGAGTTATCAAAGGGGTATTCCGAGGTGGAAGAATTTTCGGATTATTATGAGTCGCTGATGAAGGACGGGGACCTCTTCTACGGGGTCACGGACGGAAAAGACGGAACCTACGCCAATCTGTGTGTGACCAACTCCCGGCGTTACGGGAGCTCCCTGAAGTTTTTCAGGAGTAAGGACTACAATGTACGTTCGGGGCTGGTGCTTCCCGGGCTGAACATTTACAGCTGGCCAGTGGGCGAAGGAAAGGACTATCTCTACAACGAAGCAAAGAATCCCACCATGCCCATCGGATTCCCATCGAAGATGACCGAGACCAAAATGGAAAACGGAGAAATCCAGTATGTAGGGGACGGGAAGGTGGATCCGGATTTCACCGGCTGCA
Organism: Eubacterium sp.; assembly: GCA_017634475.1. GTDB lineage: Bacteria > Bacillota > Clostridia > Lachnospirales > Lachnospiraceae > Eubacterium_Q. Next base: position 762 of record JAGBNH010000046.1, on the reverse strand, counting down.
AAGCAACAGACAGTGAGACAGAGACCAACAATCTGACAAGGGAGGATGCGGTCCGTCAGGCGGAGGAGCTTCTGCAGAAGCTGGGGATTGAAAAGGATTATGCCCTTGCGGCAGCGATGGATGAGTATATTACCGATCCGGAGCACATTTCATCCGAGAAGGATGCAAATGGAAAATACGGTTACGAATTCCTGGTAGGCCGTGCATGGCATCTGGTCTTCCAGCGTGGAGTGAACGGAAATCTTGTTGAGAATTACGGCGAGAAGTATTCCTACCACGGGGAGAAGAAGGTCTGGTTCGGAGAAGTGATCGAGGTCTTCGTGAATGACAATGGGATCATCGGACTTGCCATCAGCGATCCGTTAACCGTAAGCGAAGTGGTTGTGGATGACGGAAAGCTGCTCAGCTTCGAAGAGATCCGCAAGATCTACGAGGCGAGTCAGCTGGAGTCCCTGAATCACAGCACATCCTTTGATTCCATACTTTCGATGAGTGCAGAGGATGCAGAGAAAACCGAAATAGATAAGTATACCTTTAAGATCGATCAGGTCAGCCTCCGGTATGTGCTTATCTCGGAGAAAAACGACTTCCAACGCGGACTGCTGGTTCCGGTCTGGAGCTTTGAGGGAACCTGCTATGACACAAAGAACAACATATACGCTAAGGGAAGCTTTCTGCAGATCAACGCAGTGGACGGAACCGTCTACAACGCACAGCTCGGATACTGACCAGAAAAAGTGTTTTTTAATGAATCAGAAGCAT
>JAGBNH010000045.1 GCA_017634475.1 Eubacterium sp. | reverse complement strand
GGCATCCCGACTATCTGGAGTTCTGGGTTAATGCGCTGCAGGCCATGGGGCTCAGTGCGAGACCGATCACGGCGGAGAACAAGGTGAGGTATCACGCTTCGGCGGTGATGGCAAGCAATCTGGTTTGCGGACTGTACGTTGCAGCGACAGAAGAACTGGTGAAATGCGGCTTCTCTCCGGAGGATGCGGAGAAGGCGTTAAAGGGACTCTTCCTCAACAATGCCATGGGGATCACCGAAAGAGGTGTGACAGCCCAGCTTACCGGTCCGGCGGAACGGGGAGATGTCACCACGGTAAGAAAGCATCTCAGCGTGCTGGAGGGGGATCAACGGGTGATCTACACGGAGCTTTCAAGAAAGGTTCTGGAGATCGCGGAGAAAAAGAATCCGGACAGGGATTATGATGGATTACGGACACTGTTAAATGAGACGCGAATGGAAAGATAATGGAAGATTACGGCAAAGATTTTAAAAAGATCAAGTACTGGACGGAGGATCAGACGAAGACGAGGCGTATATGCTTCACCCTGTTGGGGATCATCCTGACCATCGTCCTGGTGCTGTTCATCCTGTATGGGATACAGTCCGTGAAGGATGGCGGGAGCTTTATTCCCGACATGAAGAATTTCCGGGCGCTGCTGATCCTGCTGATCCTTTTCTGCGGGCCCCTGCTCACGGTGGGGATCCGGAATAAAAAGGACTGCAGTGTGTATATCAAGATGCGGGAGCACTTTCTGGAGCAGGGCGTAAAGTGTGCCGGAGTGGTTAACGAAGTGAAGGTGCACGAGCTGGATACACAGCTGGATGAGGATGTGCGGAAGAAGAAACCTTTGTTCAGCAGATATGTCTACGTGGTAAGCTACACGGATCCGGAGGGTCAGGAGAAGACCACGGAAACCTATGAGGTCATGCATCCGGATAAAGAAGCGGCGGGAAAACAATGTACCGTTTATACACTGGATGGCAAATGCTTTGTTGACGCTATTGAAAAAAAGACTGAAGGAGGAAAAAAGCATGAAGAACACGGTGGTAACATTTCAGCAGATGAAGGATAAGGGAGAGAAGATCACCATGCTCACGGCCTATGATTATTCCACGGCGAAGCTGGTGGATCAGGCCGGGATCAACAGTATTCTCGTGGGAGACTCTCTGGGGAATGTGGTTCTGGGGTATCCCGATACGGTATCCGTTACCATGGAGGACATGATCCATCACGGAGCAGCGGTAGCCCGCGGCGCGGAAAACGCCCTGGTGGTGATCGATATGCCCTTTATGTCCTATCAGACAGGCGTATACGATGCCGTGGTAAATGCAGGACGCCTGATGAAGGAAGCCCGGGGTCAGGCAGTGAAGCTGGAGGGCGGAGAAGAGGTATGCCCGCAGATCAAGGCTATTACAACAGCAAGTATTCCTGTGGTGGCTCATCTGGGTCTCACGCCCCAGTCCATCAATGTATTCGGAGGCTACAAGTCTCAGGGAAGAGATCTGAGATCGGCAAAGAAACTCATCCGTGATGCCCTTCTGGTGCAGGAGGCAGGGGCCTTCGCTGTAGTACTGGAATGTGTTCCCGAGGTGCTCGCTACCCTGATCTCGAAGAAACTCACCATCCCCACCATCGGCATCGGCGCGGGAGCAGGCTGTGACGGCCAGGTGCTGGTATATGCGGATATGCTGGCCATGTTCAGCGATTTCCGGCCGAAGTTCGTAAAGGCCTTCGCCAATGTAGGGGAAGCCATGAGAGCAGGCTTTAAGGCCTATGATGAAGAAGTAAAGGCAGGTACCTATCCGGCAGAAGAGCATAATTATACCATGAAGGACGATGTATACGACGAACTGAAGGCGTATGCAGATACGCTGTAGGACGCTGGGTGTCATTCTGAAGGAGCGCCGCCGCGCGACTGAAGAATCCTGATGAAGACATAATACAATAATAGCTGAAAAATAAGGGAGGATATACGACATGAAGATCGTATCAACCGTAGCAGAAGTAAGAGAAGCAGTTGCCGCTTGGCGGAAGGAAGGTCTGACTGTGGGACTGGTTCCCACCATGGGATTCCTGCATGCAGGACATCAGAGCCTGATCGCCGCCAGCGTAAAGGATAATGACCGGACCGTGGTCAGTGTATTCGTAAATCCCACGCAGTTCGGACCCAACGAGGATCTGGAGAGCTACCCCAGGGATCTGGAGCATGATGCAAAGCTGTGCGAGGAGACCGGAGCAAGTCTGATCTTTCATCCGGAACCGAAGGAAATGTATCCCGAGGGCTTTGTTTCCTTCGTGGATATGAACGGACTCACCAATCATCTGTGCGGTCTGTCCCGGCCGGTACATTTCCGTGGAGTATGTACCGTGGTTTCCAAGCTGTTCAACATCGTAACGCCGGACAGAGCTTACTTCGGGCAGAAGGATGCACAGCAGCTGGCAGTGATCAAGCGGATGGTGAAGGATCTGAATATGCCCCTTAGCATCGTAGGCTGCCCCATCGTTCGTGAGGCTGACGGTCTGGCCATGAGTTCAAGAAATACCTATATGAACGCCGAGGAGCGTAAGGCTGCGCTGATCCTTTCCAAAGCCATCCGGCTGGGAGAAAAGCTGGTTAAGGACGGCGAGCGGGATGCGGCTAAGATCACCGGGGCCATGACGGAGCTGATCCAGTCCGAGCCTATGGCAGAGATCGATTATGTGGAGCTGGTGGACGGACTTACCATGGAATCCATCCCGGTGGTCAAGGGTGAGATCCTCTGTGCCATCGCGGTAAAGATCAACAATAAGGTGCGTCTGATCGATAACTTCATGGCTGAAGTATAAGGTGAGGAATGGCTGAAGCAGAAAGCAAGGGAAATGCATCCGATATAAACCGAAAGGAATCAAGTTATGCAGGTAACAGTATTAAAAAGTAAGATCCATCGTGCAACGGTAACCCAGGCAGAGCTGAACTACATCGGCAGCATCACGGTTGACAGTGAGTTGATGGAGGCCGCGGGACTGATCGAGTATGAACGGGTTCAGGTGGCGGATATCGACAACGGCAAGCGTCTGGAGACCTATGTCATCGCCGGCGATCCGGGTTCAGGGGTGATCTGCCTCAATGGAGCGGCTGCCCGCTATGTATCCACCGGAGACCGGGTGATCATCATGAGCTACGCCCAGATGACGCCGGAGGAGGTGAAGGAGAATCCGCCGAAGGTGGTATTTGTGGATATGGAGAATAAGATCTCCCGGATCACCCGTTATGAAAAGCACGGAAGATTGGAAGATCTGAAATAGTCGGATCGGAGGTGGGTTATGTTAGCAGGAAAGAACATACTCCTGGGGGTCTCCGGGGGGATCGCTGCCTATAAGATGGCAAATGTGGCAAGCATGCTGGTCAAGCAGCACGCGGATGTGCATGTGGTCATGACGAAAAATGCCGCAAAGTTTATTACGCCGGAAACCTTTGAGGTACTGACCAGGAATAAGGTTTATCTGGACACCTTTGATGAACGGCCGGATGATCCGGTACATGTTCCCCACATTTCCCTGGGGACCGGTGCGGATCTGATCCTCATTGCGCCGGCTACGGCGGATATCATCGGGAAGATCGCCAACGGCATAGCGGACGATATGCTGTCCACCGTGGTGCTGCCGGCGCGCTGCCCGATCCTGATCTGCCCCTCCATGAACGTATACATGCTGGAAAATCCCATCGTTCAGGATAATATCGAGAAGCTGAAGCGGTTCGGTTATGAGATCATCGAGCCGGCAGAGGGCTATCTTGCCTGCGGATATGAAGGTAAGGGGAAGCTTCCGGAGGAGTCTTATCTGGTGGAAAGAGTCCTGCTCCGGGCGGCCTGCAAGAAGGATCTGGCGGGGAAGAGGGTGGTGGTTTCCGCCGGACCTACGGAGGAACCTCTGGATCCCATCCGGGTGATCACCAATCACTCCTCGGGGAAGATGGGTTACGCTCTGGCCCGGGCAGCGGCTCTTCGCGGGGCCCAGGTGACGCTGGTTTCCGGACCCACCTCCATAAAGGCACCCTATGGTGTAAAGGTAGAGCATATCCATACCGCAGAGGAAATGTATCAGCAGGTTACTCAAGCAGCTGAGACGGCGGATATCGTGGTGATGGCCGCTGCCGTGGCGGATTACACGCCCGCAGAGGTTGCGGATCAGAAGATCAAGAAGAGCGACGGCGATATGGCGATCCCGCTGAAGCGGACGAAGGATATCCTGCTCTCGCTGGGACAGAACAAGAGGAAGGGACAGTTTATCTGCGGCTTCTCCATGGAGACTGAGAAGCTTCTGGAGAATTCCTCGGCCAAGCTTGCGAAAAAAAATGCGGATATGATCTGCGCCAATTCCCTGACACAGGAGGGTGCGGGCTATCAGGTAGATACGAACATCCTGACCCTCATCACCCGGGACGGACAGGAACAACTGCCGCTTCTCTCCAAACTGGATGCATCCCATCGAATCTTTGATAAAATCCTTTCCATGATTGATTGATCTATCGATCTATGTTATAATTTTGCAGTTTGGAACAAACCCCGTTAAGACAGGTTCCTTAATGGGGTTTGTTTTGGATATAGATTTTCTGAGAGTGAGAGTTTACGCTTCATGAGTACCAGCGAACCGGTGAAAAGAATAGATCCCGACGGATCAGAGATAAAGCCCCAACTCCATATGGATCGGGGGGATGATATCCATTTCTTCGGCACGGTGAACATGGTGATCGATGAAGACGGCAGCGTGGAAGACCTGGAGACCGTTGAACCGGAGAAGACCGCTGAGGAAGCCCCGCATTTGGACGCACCGGAGCAGGAGTCAGAAGGCGATGCCCCGGTCTTTGATCCGGACCAGGAGGATCAGAGTGGAACGACGGAAGGAAAGCCTGCTCCGGTCAAGGTGAACCGGGCAGCAAGATTTAAACAGGATACAGCCGCCTTGAAGGCGGAACGGATAAGGATCAAGAAGAAGAAGCGGAGGAAATGGATCATTCTTTCGCTTGTTCTTCTTGTTCTTTTGCTTATAGGGGCGACTGCGGGCTATATCATTTACCGTTTTTTTGAAAATGTCCGGCCGGAGGTTACCATCGAAGCAGGATCCGGGGCGCCCCGGCCGGAGGATTTCCTGTATGAAAAAAGGGAAAGCACTGTCTGTGATACGGATCTCAGTCAGATCGATACAAAGATACCCGGAGAGCATATCATCCGATTCTCCTGGGGATTCCTGCATACCGAATCCAAACTGATCATCAGGGATACGGTCCCTCCGGTGGGAGAGGTGCAGGATCTCCTCATCACCCTGGGGGAACGACCGAAGGCAGAAGATTTCGTGACCTTCCGGGAGGATGTGACGGATATCAAGGTCCGGTATGCCATTGAACCGGATTTCCTCCGGACCGGAGAAACCATGGTGAACATCATCCTGGAGGATACCGGCGGGAACCTTACGGTGCTGAAGGCGAAGCTCACCATTTATGATGTGAATAAGGTTCCGGTGATCCACGGCGTTGAGGATCAGAATCTGTATGTAGGCGATTCCGTATCCTATCGTTCGGGGGTTACGGTCACGGCAGATGACGATGAGGATCCGAAACTTACCATCGATAATTCCCAGGTGAATCTGGATATGCCGGGAACCTATCCGGTAACCTATACGGCTACGGATCGATATGGACGGACCAGCAGTGTGACTGCCACCATCCGTGTCTCCCGGAAGCCGGAGAACTATGGGGATATCCTTCAGCTGGAGGCTCTGGCGGATGAGACCCTCAGCACATTGATCGCGGATAATATGACAGATATCGAGAAGCTGTTCCAGATCTTCCGGTTCTGCCGGCTGAATATTCCCTGGATCCGTACGGGCTCCCATGAAAATGAGATCGAGCAGGCTACCCGGGGACTGGAAGGAAACAGCGGCGACTGCTTCACCCATGCTGTGGCCTGCAGGGCTCTGCTGGATCGGGCGGGCTATGTATGTACCATGATCGAGAAGAAAAACGAAACGGGCACCCATTACTGGCTGATGGTCTATCTGGACGGAAACTGGTATCATATGGATCCGTCCCCCATTTATGTGACCAATTTCAACGCCTTCCTGGCAACGGATGCGCAGCTGAAGGAATGGGCGGATAAGTGGAGACCCCATCTCTATGAGCTGGACCAGAATCCCTATCCCGCGACTCCCATGACGAGTCCCGTGGAGGTGGTCTACATGAACGGAGAATACTACCTGAATATTCTCTCAAACTGAACCGGAGAGCAGAAGATGAATAACGTTTTGGAATATATGGAGGGCACCGTAAACCGGGTGCCGGATAAGTTGGCTTTCTCCAATGGAGAAGAGGGGATCACCTTCCGGGAGGTATATGACCGGACAAGGGCCATCGGCAGCGGACTGCATGCCAGAGGGCTGTACCGGGAACCGGTGGTGGTCTATATGAAGAAGCATCCCAATATGGTAAACGCCTTCTTCGGCGTGATCCAAAGCGGCTGTTTCTATGTGCCCATCGATGAGGAAATGCCGGTGCACAGGATCCGGCTGATCTTCGATACCGTACATCCCCGGGCTGTGATCTGTGACGATTCCACCGCCGGTCATGCACGGGAGATGGGATACGAAAATGAGCTTTGCATGTATTCGGATCTGATCCGGTCCTCCGTGGATGATGCGGCGCTGCAGGAGATCCGGAGAAAGAGCCTGGATATCGACCCCATTTACATCGTATTTACTTCGGGCTCCACAGGGGTTCCCAAGGGGGTGGCGGCCTGCCACCGTTCGGTCATCGACTACATCGAGACTCTGTCCGAGGTGCTGGAGTTTGATGAGGATACGGTCTTCGGAAATCAGACGCCCCTTTATTTTGACGCCTGCCTGAAGGAGGTTTATCCCACCCTGAAGTTTGGCGCCACCACCTACCTGATCCCGAAGAATCTCTTCATGTTTCCGGTGAAGCTGGTGGAATATCTGAACACCTATAAGATCAATACCATCTGCTGGGTGGTTTCCGCCCTTACCATCGTTTCCACCTTCGGTACCTTTGATACGGTGAAACCGGAGTATCTGAAACGGGTGGCCTTCGGAAGCGAGGTATTCCCGGTAAAGCAGCTGAAGCTCTGGCGGGATACGCTGCCGGAAACCAGGTTCACCAATCTCTACGGCCCCACGGAAGCAACGGGTATGTGCTGCTATTACAAGGTGGAACGGGATTTTGAACCCGGTGAAGTGATCCCCATCGGAGGACCCTTCCGGAATACGGAGATCCTTTTGCTGGGAGAGGACGGCAAGCTGGTACAGGATGGGGAGGCCGGAGAAATATGCGTCCGGGGAACCTCAGTCACCCTGGGCTATTACAATAATCCGGAGAAGACCTCGGAGAGCTTTGTGCAGAATCCTCTCTGCACGGCGTATCCCGAGATCATCTACAGGACCGGAGATCTGGCAAAACGAAATGAAAGGGGAGAGCTGATCTTCCTGTCCCGGAAGGATGACCAGATCAAGCATATGGGCCACAGGATCGAGCTGGGAGAGATCGAGGCCGTGACCATGCTGGCGGAGGGAATACGGAGCGTATGCTGTGTATTTAACCCGGAGAAAAATAAGATCGCCCTTTACTATACAGGCGATATGAAGGAACAGGAGCTGAAGGCTGAACTGAAGAACCGCCTTCCCCGTTACATGCTTCCCCATGCGGTGCGTCAGCTTACGGCTATGCCTTACACGCCCAACGGGAAGGTGGATCGTAACCTGCTGAAGAAAAAATATATGGAAGAATGATTTGCGCTTATTGCAAAGGAGGACAAAATGGATAAGCTGATCGATATTTTAAAGGAGTTGCATCCGGAGGTGGATTATGCCACCTGCACCACACTGGTGGATGATAAGATCCTGGATTCCTTTGACATCGTTTCCCTGATCACGGAGGTGAGCGATGAATTCGATGTGAAGATCCCCGCGTCGGAGATCGTTCCGGAGAATTTCAATTCTGCGGAGGCGCTCTGGGCATTGATCGAGAAATTGATGGATGAATAGAGGATAGTCCGGGATGTCGTTTGTATCCTACAGCTTCATCGGATTTCTGGCGGTTTTGCTCTGCCTGTATTACCTGCTCCCGAAGAAGTGCCAGTGGCCGCTTCTTCTTCTCGGAAGCTTTGTTTTCTATGCATTCTCAGGCTCCAGGTACCTGATCTTCCTGGTGGTGACCATACTCAGTACTTACGGCTCGGGCCTTTGGATCGAGAAGATCTGGGGGAAGCAGGATGCTTACCTTAAGGAGCATAAGGAGCTGGCCAGAGAAGAAAAGAAGGCATATAAGAAGATTGTTACCCGGAAGGCCAGGGCCGTGCTGGTGCTGTGCCTTATTTTCAATCTGGGGATCCTGGCGGTGATCAAATATACGGACTTCGTGCTGGAGAATCTGAACGGGATCTTCGGTACGGAATTCGCGCTGCATCATTTCCTCCTTCCCCTGGGCATATCCTTCTATATGTTCCAGAGCCTGGGCTATGTGATCGACGTCTATCGTCGGAAATATCCGGCGGAGCGAAATATCGGGAAGGCGGCGCTCTTTACCTCCTTCTTCCCCCAGGTGATCCAGGGACCCATCAGCCGCTATGATGATCTTTCCAAAAGCCTTTTCTCGGAGCATGCATTTAACCCGCAGGATTTCTTCTACGGGCTTCTTCGTGTTGTCTGGGGCTTCTTTAAGAAGCTGGTGATCGCGGACCGGCTGGCTCCGGTGATCCTTACCCTTACGGAGGACACGGAGAAATATACCGGCTTCTACGTGCTGGCCAACATTTTCTTCTATGCCATTCAGCTCTACGGGGATTTCACCGGCGGGATCGATATCACCATCGGAGTCTCCAGGATGCTGGGAATACAGGTGACGGAGAACTTCGACCGGCCGTATTTCTCCAAAAATATCGCCGAATACTGGCGCCGCTGGCATATCACCATGGGTACCTGGTTTAAGGATTATATCTTCTATCCCCTGTCCGTCAGCGGATGGATGCTGAAGGTTTCCAAATGGTCCCGGAAACATCTGGGTGCGGCGCTGGGGAAGAGAATTCCGGTATACCTTTCCACCATCATCGTATGGTTTGCCACAGGTGTGTGGCATGGGGCTGCCTGGAACTTTATCGTCTGGGGAATGATCAACTGCGTGGTGCTGCTGATCTCCCAGGAGCTCGGCCCTCTGTATAAGAAATTCCACGAAAAGGTGTCCTTTTCCAATACCCTGGTCTGGGATGCGGTACAGATCTTCCGGACCTTCTGGCTCATGGGACTGATCCGGATCCTGGATGTTTACCGGGATGTGCCCCTCACCTTTAGGATGGTGGGCAGCATGTTCACCACGTCCAACTGGGGAGCCCTTACGGACGGAAGCCTTTTGGAGCTGGGAGCTTCCGCAGCAGACTATATCGTCATTGCAATTGGGATAATCCTGATGTTTATCGTAAGCCTGCTCCAGGGAAAGAAGAAGATCGCGGACCGGCTGGAGGAGAAGCCGGTGGCCCTACGTTACATTGTGCTGCTGGTGCTGATCCTTGCCGCAGTAGTCCTTGGCGCCTATGGCATCGGCTATGACGCAACGCAGTTTATTTACAATCAGTTCTAATCCCCGTGGGGCGAGGATCTGTCGCTATCTGCAGATCGAGGAGGAAAGCATGAAAAAGTTCATACGGGCCGGTGTGTTCCTTGCAGTGCTCATTTTCTGTCTGTGGCTGCTGCAGAGACTGCTGATGCCGAAATATATCGAGGAAAATGAAGAGGGGGTTCTTTCCGGCGAGTATTATGAAAATGCCGGGGATAACGATGTACTCTTCATCGGAGACTGTGAGGTATACTCCAATTTTTCCCCCATTACGCTGTGGCAGGATTACGGGATCACCAGTGTGATCCGGGGTACGCCCCAGCAGCTGATCTGGCAATCCTATTATATGCTGGAGGACACCCTTCGCTATGAGACCCCCAAAGTGGTGGTTTACAATGTGTTCTCCATGCGGTATGATAAGCCACAAAATGAAGCCTATAATCGTCTTACCCTGGATGGCATGCGGTGGTCGTCGGTAAAGTCGGACGCCATTAAAGCATCCATGACGGAGGAGGAGAGCTATCTCAGTTATGTTTTCCCGATCCTCCGGTTTCATTCCCGATGGTCGGAGCTGTCCGGAGAGGATTTCCAATATCTTTTTGGAAGTGAACAGCTTTCCCATAACGGTTATGTCATGCGGGTGGACACTAAGCCTGTCACCAGGCTTCCGGAACCGGTTCCCAAAGCGGATTATACCTACAGCGATATCGACTGGGAATATCTGGATAAGATCCGGGATTGCTGCAGGGAGCACGGGATCACACTGATCCTGATCAAGTCGGCTTCCTGTTACCCCTACTGGTACCCGGAGTGGGATGAGCAGATCGTGGATTATGCGAAGAAGAATGGTCTCACCTACGTGAATTTCCTGGAGCATCAGGAGGAGACCGGCATCGACTATACCACGGATACCTATGACGCGGGACTTCATCTCAATCTGTCCGGTGCGGAGAAGTCCAGTGCCTGGTTCGGCACCATCCTTAAGGAGCAGCCCGGAATAACGGACCGTCGTTCGGATGAAGCCCTGAGCGGGAAGTGGCAGGAGAAGATAGAATTTTACGAGCAGATGAAGGCCTCCCAGCTGAAACAGCTGGAGGAGACCGGCGCGGTAACAAGCTACAGATAACGAAAGCTGAGGAGACCGGCGCGGTAACAAGCTATAGATAACGAAAGGATAACGATGCCGTTTTCAAAAACAGGAGAGTTAGCCTTGAAATATGGAGGAAATATCATGAAGAAGATCGGAAAGCTTACACTCACCCTTGCCATGCTGCTGGCCCTGACCGGCTGCGGTTCCAGGAAGGAGGATACAGGCAGTACCTCTGCAGCCCAGGCAACCACCCAGGCAGCTTTAGGAACAGAAAGCGGTTCCACTGCCACAGGGGCTTCTGAGGAGACCACGGAGAAAGCAGCGGAGGAGAAGGTCTGGGTCTTTAAGAAGGGAGACGTGACGATCCATATGGACGATCCCGCGGAGCCCATCATTTCCGCTCTGGGGACCTATCAGGATAAGTTTGAAGCTCCCAGCTGTGCATTTGACGGAATGGATACGGTATATTCCTATCCCGGATTTGAAGTGATGACCTATAAGGCGAAGGATACGGAAAAGGTCAGCGGAGTGGTTCTCCGGGATGATACGGTAGAAACCATGGAAGGCCTCTTTATCGGTTCAAGCGCTGAGGATGTGGCAAAAAAGTACGGGGAGTCCGTTGAAGGAAAGAACAATCTGAATCTCACCAAAGGAAATTCGGATCTGCTGTTCATCTTTAAGGACGGGGTCGTTACCTCCATCCAGTATTCCATCCGGGCGGACCAGTAGGAGATCCCGGGGAAGAAACTCGATTGAAAGAGTTGGGTTTATGTGTTAAAATGATAAATGTGTCGTGACCGGCACGGATTGGAGAATACCTATGGAAGCGTACAAGAAAGAGTTTATCGAGTTTATGATCGATTGCGAAGTTCTTCGGTTCGGAGACTTTGTTACCAAGAGCGGCCGGAACACCCCGTTCTTCGTGAATACCGGGTTTTACAGAAGCGGAAGCCAGCTGAAACGCCTGGGTGAGTATTATGCCAAGGCCATCGCTTCAGCCTTCGGAACAGACTTTGATGTGCTGTTCGGACCGGCCTATAAGGGAATCCCCCTTTCTGTGGCAACCTCCATCGCCATTTCCGAGGAATTTGGCAAGGAGATCCGTTACTGCTCGAATCGTAAGGAGATCAAGGATCACGGAGATACCGGTATCCTCCTGGGCGGCCCCATGGGCGAGGGAGACCGGGTAGTGATCATCGAGGATGTGACCACGGCAGGAACCTCCATCCGTGAAACTCTGCCCATCATTGAAGCGGCAGGCGCAAAGGATGTGCTGGGCCTGGTGGTATCCGTAGACCGTATGGAGCAGGGCACCACGGAGAAGAAATCCGCATTGATGGAAATCGAGGAAATGTTCGGACTGAAGACCACAGCCATCGTAACCATGGCCGATGTGGTTGAAGTGCTTTATAATAAGCCGTATAAGGGAAAGGTGATCATCGATGACGCCATGAAGGCGAAGATCGATGCCTATTATGAGAAGTACGGTGTGAAGCAGTAAAAAGACTTTTAACCCTATTAGCATAGAATCAGGAGGATGATATGGAACGAGTATACAGACGTATGAAGCATTCCGGAGCATATAATGTAACCCTGGGCGTGATCCTGATCGTATTCGGCATCACTATGGGCGTGCTTACCATCGTAAACGGAGGAAAGCTGCTGAGGACCAGAAAAGAGATCCTTTTCTAAGGAATGTATAGCGGCAGATAAAACGGCAGAGGGTGACTTCTGCCGTTTGTTTTCAGGGAAAGATACGGCGGGAAGGATCGGCTGACAAAGCGGAGCGGTTTTGTCATATAGCCGGATACCTGGCCGGAGGGAGTAACGATATGGTAGAAAAAGATTTACAGGAGAAGAAGGACTGTCTTGGTCTGGTGTTGGAAGGCGGCGGAATGCGGGGGATCTATACCGCAGGCGTGCTGGATGAATTCCTGCTTCAGGGGATCCGTCCGGATGGGCTGGTGGGCGTGTCCGCAGGCATTCTGCACGGTATATCCTATGTCTCGGAGCAGCTGGGACGGGATATCCGTTATTACATCCGTTTACGTTCGGACAAGCGGTTTATGAGCCTTCAGTCCCTGATCCGTACGGGGAATCTTTGTGAAACGGAATTCTGTTACGACGAGATCACGGATACACTGGCACCTTTGGATTTTGATACATTTCAGAGAAGAGCAGAGGAAATGGAGGTGTATTCCTGTGCGACGAATCTGGAAACCGGCAAGGCGGAGTATCTTCGTCTGACGGATGCCCGGCTCCGGAGAGACCGGGATGCCATCCGGGCCTCGGCATCGCTGCCTCTGGTATCCCAGACCGTGGAGGTGGACGGGATGAAGCTTCTTGACGGCGGAACCGCAGACAGTATCCCGGTTGAGTTTATGCGGGAGAAGGGCTACGGGAAAACCATCGTGGTCCTTACCCGGGTGGAAGGCTATCGGAAGGAACCGGATCGGACGATCCCCCTGATGAAGCTGAAATATAAGGAGTATCCGGAGTATATCAAGGCGGCTGCGGAGCGGCATATAAACTACAACCGGACGCTGGAAGAGATCGAAGAGCTGGAAAGCCGGGGGGAGATCCTGGTGATCCGTCCCAGCAGGGACCTTAAGATCAGCCGGACGGAGAAGAATGTGGAGAAGCTGAAAAGGATGTACAAGCTCGGACGCTTCGATGCACAGAATAGGATGGAAGAGATACAAGGCTATGTTAAAGGATGAACTGTTAACCCTGTTTGAAGAAAATCGTGATACCTCCATGTCCGGGCAGATGCTGGCGGACCGTTTTCATGTGTCCAGAAATGCGGTATGGAAAGCCGTAAATCAGCTGAAGCAGGAGGGGCATGCCATTGTTTCCGATCAGGCGAAGGGTTACCGGCTTTCCGGAGGATCGGATGTGATCTCGGAAGCGGGACTCAGAGCCTTTCTGGAGAAGCGACCGGATCTTAACATAGATGTATATAACGAACTGGACTCCACGAATAACGAGGCAAAACGGAGACTTGGCAACGGAGATCACCGGGATATCCTGATCCTGGCAGATCATCAGACCGGCGGCCGGGGCAGGATGGGACATACATTTTTCTCTCCTGCAGGTACCGGGATCTATATGACCCTCAGTCTGGAGCTGGGGAAGACTCTGTATCATCCGGAAAGGATCACCCTGGCTGCGGCTGTGGCGGTGGTGCGGGCCCTTTCTCCCTGGCTGGATGAGGATCCGGGCCTGAAATGGGTGAATGACATTTTCTATAAGGGAAAGAAGGTGGCAGGGATCCTGAGCGAGGCTGTTACGGATCTGGAAACCGGGCTGATCCAGCATGTGATCGTGGGGATCGGGCTGAATATCCGGCCCATGGAGTTCCCGGAAGAGCTGAAGGATATCGCAGGCAGCTTCGGCCTTGCTTCGCCCTCGAGAAATGAACTGATCGCCAGGATCACGAATGAATTATTCGAGCTTTACCGTGACCTGGAAGACGATTCCTTCATGGAGGAATACCTGAGATATTCCATTCATCCGGACAAGGTAAAGCGTGAACTCGGGCTCGAATAATGGGCGTTTTCTGACAACTTGAAAAACATGAAAAAACATGAAAAAACTTATAAAAATCAGTTGACAGAGTTAGAGGCTTGTGATAATATACCTATTGTTGCGGCGAACAAGCAAAGCAACAATACGCGCGAGTGGCTCAGCGGTGGAGCATCTCCTTGCCAAGGAGAGGGTCGCGGGTTCGATTCCCGTCTCGCGCTCTTGCTTTTTTAAGCATTTGGGATCTTAGCTCAGCTGGGAGAGCATCTGCCTTACAAGCAGAGGGTCATAGGTTCGAGCCCTATAGGTCCCACGAAGCTGAAGTTCGGTTTTATATATGACCGTAGCTGAGGTTTGTCCCGGTTAAGCCGGGAATTTTTTCGGAAAATAGCTTTTGTTTGTTTTCCGGGTCTGGCGGGATAGCTCAGCTGGCTAGAGCACACGGTTCATACCCGTGGTGTCGAGGGTTCAAGTCCCCCTCCCGCTACAAACCGTTTTTCAAGCGGCTTATGTGGCGGCGTATTGCTTAAGCATTGGAACCGTGGTGACATAGCGGGCTGGTGTATGGATCGAGTGAGAACTCGGGGTGTGGCTCAGCTTGGCTAGAGCACCTGATTTGGGATCAGGAGGTCGCAGG
>JAGBNH010000044.1 GCA_017634475.1 Eubacterium sp. | reverse complement strand
CCAGTAAACACATACGCCCATCATACAGACGGAGACAAAACAAAGCACCATCCGACGGATGATATGCGGTTTTTTATACATATTCTGAAAAAAATCTTTCACCGCATTTCCACCTTTCTTATCATGATCCATCCGGCCTGCAGCCGGACCGATTCATTATACTCCGCGAAGGTGGATTTGGCGAGAAGAATCTTGCGGTATTTCAGGAATTTACCGGGTTGGAAAGATCCTTCGGGCTGCGCCCTCAGGATGACATGTCTGTGTCATTCTGAGCGTAGCGAAGAATCTTACCGCCGCGCCGATTCCATCTTGTATTTACTCTCCCGCTTCGATACAATAATGACAGGGCCAAACTGTCCATGCGATGCGCCTCGGCAGTCGCATGTTCATTGACCCGTAAGGCAATAACCGGCGGAATAACAAGGAGCGATACATGAACGAATCAGATGAACGTTACAGTACTGCAGAGGAGGCGATCTACGACGCCTTCTTTCTCCTGCTGAAGGAGAAGGAGCTGGACAGGATCACCGTCTCTGATGTGATCAAGAAGGCGGGGATCGTGCGCAGTACCTTTTATAATCATTATGAAAATGTGCCGGCGTTAATGGCGGCGGCGGAGGATCGGTCGATCCATGATATCTTTACGCTGATGGAGAGCTTTCACCCGAAGAATGACCGGGATATCTGCTTCTCCTATTTTCTGGCTATATGCAATTACACCCGGAAGAACCGGTTTCTGGCGCTGCTGCTCCGCAGCCCGAGGCAGGATGCCTTCTTCGAGAAGGCCATCACCATGTTTCACCGGTATGTGACGAATGTGACCCAGACCACGGATGTTACCCCTCCGAAGAAGCAGGAGTTCTCTTATATGATCGCCAGTGCCATCGGCAGCACCATCGGCGTCCTGCATAAATGGATCGCCGACGACTTTGCAACGCCGGCGGAGGAGATCGCAGAGATCCTTTCCAAGGTGTTTATGGCGGGGATACTGCCGTATCTGAATTAAAAAGATCCTTCGCTCACAGGCTACGCGCACAAGTGCGCTTGCCTTGTGGCTCAGGATGACACGATTTCTGTCATCCTGAGTAAAAACGAAGGATCTTTTTATTTCTACAGTCGATCAGTCATCGATCTCCGCTTCTGTACGTTTGATCTTCCTGGTGGAATTCCGATGGAAGGGATTCTTCCTTACCACAAGTCCGGTGATCTGACGGTAGGAGGGCTGGGGACGATTGTACTCGTCGATCACTGCCTGAAGTCCCGCCTTCACCGTGGCTTCATCCAGTCCCTTTGCCTTCACCACATCCTGGTCCGGATAGATCCGGGCCACAAGCCGGTTGTTCTCACCGGTAATGATCACTTCCCCGACCAGCGGGTGGATCCCCAGCTTATTCTCGATCTCCTCGGGAGAAATGTTCTCTCCGTTGGAAAGGATGATCAGATTTTTTACACGGCCGTTGATAAAGAGGAAACCGTCCTCATCCAGATACCCCTTGTCTCCGGTGTGGAGCCAACCATCTGCCAGAGTTTCCTCTGTCTCCCTGGGCATCTTATAATATCCCTGCATCACGCTGCTTCCCTGTACCTGGATCTCCCCATCCACAAAACGGAGCTTCACATTTTCCAGAGGCTTTCCGATGGATCCTGCCTTATGGGCTGTGGGCATATTTGCACTGATCACCGGCGAGCATTCGGACATGCCGTAGCCCTCCAGGATCTTCACGCCATAGGCTTCCAGCTTCTCGATATAGAAGGGATCCAGATGGGCACCTCCGGTGAAAATGATCCGCAGTCTGCCGCCGAAGATCTGCTCAGCCACAGCGGCCTTGGGAACGGATGCATCGATGACGCTGAGACGCTTGTAAATGGTTTCGATCATCAGGGGAACCATCAGGATGATCTCCGGCCGGAAAATGCCCATGTTCCGGACCATATGCATCAGATTATCACTGATGCATACCACCGCACCCAGAGAGAAGCCCTTCAGCCAGTCCATGACCAGACAGAAGGCATGATGTACGGGAAGCACGCTCATCAGCACTGTTCCCGGATCGGAATAATAGTTCACAGCCGCCACATTTTCCGCCAGGTTGGACTGGGTAAGCATAACGCCCTTGGCCTTTCCTGTGGTACCTGAGGTATAGATCAGGGTTGCCAGTTCATCTGCAGCTTTACCGGGCACGTCTGCGGTGTCTGCTCCTGCAGCTTTCAGCTCGGATATGGATGCAAAGCCTTCAGCGGGTTCCTCCTGAAGCAGCCAGATCTTACGGAGCTTCGGGCATTTTGCCCGGAACGCCTCTGCGTAGGGTGCCATCTTCGGCATGAGGAACAGGGCCTCTGCGTCGGCATCCAGCAGCAGTGCCACCAGATCCTCTACCGGAAGTCCGGCATCCAGAGGGATGGCGATATTCTGCCCGGTGGTAATGGCCAGGTAGCATTTGATCCAGTTTACGGATGATGCGCCAAGCAGTGAAATGTGGGCGTTTTCAAACCCTTCTGCCTTAAGGCCTTTACGGATGGCGGAGATCTCTTCGCCCAGGGCCTTGTAGCTGATCTCGTTCACATCTTTTTTCTCCAGCCAGCGTACGGCAGGAAGGTCTGCAAATTTCTGTACTGAGTTATCCCAAAGCTCACGAATTGTTTTCATTTTGTCTCTTTCTGTGCCGGGGGCACGGGTAATGTTTACT
>JAGBNH010000004.1 GCA_017634475.1 Eubacterium sp. | reverse complement strand
TTATGGATTTTTTTCAAACAATGTCATTCTGAGCCACAAGGCAAGCGCACTTGTGCGCGTAGCCTGTGAGCGAAGAATCTTATGTCTCACCAGGATAAAGATCCTTCGGGCTTCGCCCTCAGGATTACACCAGCAGTGCTACTCTCCGGTTGACCATGTCATTCTGAGCGTAGCGAAGAATCTTATAGCCCTCACCAGGATAAAGATCCTTCGGGCTTCGCCCTCAGGATGACACCGGCGGTGCTACTCTCCGGTTGACAATTACGGTGTCCGAATACTATTAAAGATCGCATCAATAATGGACTCCACCGTTACATCATCCGCAATAGCGGAATAGTTCAGCTCGATCCGGTGACGGAGCACCTGATGGCGCAGCGCCTTTACATCATCGGGGGTAACATAGGTACGTCCGTAAAGCAGCGCTACCGCCTTGGCGATCTTCAGGAACGCAATGGACGCACGAGGACTGGCACCCATACGTACGTAGCGGGCCTTCTCTGCCGGAAGGACCTTCTCCGTGTGACGGGTGGCATCCACAATGTAAGCAATATATTTCTTAATAGCAGGATCTACATATACCTTCTCGGTAACAGCCTGCAGGAAATCCACATCCTGGATCGTAAGTACCGCAGGGGTACGTTCCATGGCACCGCTCTCGATGCGGTTCAGGATCTCCATTTCCTCTTCCGGTGAGGGATAGGTGATCTTCTCCTTGATGAGGAAACGGTCGGTCTGGGCCTCGGACAGAAGATAGGTTCCTTCCTGCTCGATGGGGTTCTGCGTTGCGATAACGATGAACACATCCTCCGGCATCTGATAGGTCACGCCGCCGATGGTCACATGGCGCTCCTGCATGGCTTCCAGCATGGCACTCTGTGTCTTCGCACTGGAACGGTTGATCTCGTCCAACAGCACGAAATTCGCAAATACGGGACCAAGGATCGTCTCAAACTGGCCGGAGGCCTGATTGTAGATCTGGGTACCGATGATATCGCTGGGCAGAAGGTCCGGGGTACACTGGATACGGGAAAACTTCCCGTCCACCGCATCCGATACTGCCTTAGCTGCTGTGGTCTTTGCCAGACCGGGCACGGACTCCACCAGGATATGTCCGTCAGCCATCACCGAAGCGATCAGGGCGAATTTCATCACCTTCTGACCTACCACCTTGGAATCATAGTAACCGGAAAGGCGCGCAATGACCTCCTGAGACCGGTCAAACTCATCCTGCATGATCGTTGTTTTGTTCTCCATGCTTTTTCTCTCCTGTATTATGTACTGAAAAGCTGTCTCTGTTTCAGCCTTGAATAACCCTATGCTGCAATCATGTCAAGCTGACACTTAATTTAGTAGTATACACCACTTCGCGGTAAAATACCACTATAAACTTTTCCGCCTGACGGAAATGAGGGACAGGACGAGGGATACCCCCATGCCGATCAGGGACAGATTGGAAACCACGCCGGAGGGAAGGCCGATGGACTGCAGCCAGGTTCCCAGGAAGGTTCCGGTCAGCCCGAAGCAGCCCCCTGCGATCACCGCCGCAAGCCAGATGCCCCGACGGATCTTTCTCTTTTTATAAGCAAGGATCGCCGTGAGCAGAGGGAAGATCACTCCCGGGGTATAAATGGAATACGCCCCCGTAAGGATACTGATGATATTCCCGCTGCCCAGCACAGCGATGAGAACCGCCGCTGCTCCCAGGATCAGCACGGAGATCCGCACCACCAGAACATTCTTCTTTCCGAGGATGTCCCTGGACAGTATGGTAGCCGCATTGATGACACAGGTATCCGTGGAGGAAAGGATGGCGGAAAGAAGTCCCAGGGACAGCAGCACACCGATCCATTTCGGTAAAATGCCGATGATATACATCAAGGTCTTCTGTCCGGCCAGCTCCTCCGGCGACACATAGATCTTTGCCCAGACCCCGATCAGGGTGATGAAAAGAGCAAAAACCGCCAGAATAAGTCCCGCCATCCAGGCGCTCCGTCTTGCTGTTTTCCCGTCCCTGGAAAGGAAGTTTCGGGACAGGATGTCCGGTCCGAGGAAATATACTCCACCGATGATAAAGAACTGGTTCAGCAGATTCCATCCGGTGTAGGATTCATTAAAGAGAGTCACCTGATCCATGGCTGCCGAGGCTGCTCCCTCCGTGGAAATGTACAGCCAGCCGCAGCAGAGAACGATCCCCAGCAGGATCACAATGAGCTGCACCTTATCTGTCTTCACCACGGAAAGCTGTCCTCCCAGCATGGTGTACAGGATCACGATAGCCGAGATCAGGATGAGCAGCCATTTGCTGCTGTTTCCTGTGGCAAAGGAAATCAGACTGTGCATGGCTACGATCTGCCCGGCAATGACACCGATCCAGGAGATCACGATGAGTCCCGCCAGCAGCTTGGAGGCAGCCTTACCTACGGCGATCTCTGCCAGGTGCGGCAGGGTATCCGCCCCGATATTTCTTACCTTTTCCGACAGGAATACCGACTGGAGAAAGAGCCCCAGCGCTCCGAAGGCCAGCCACCAGATCCCGGGAAAACCGATGCTGTACACCGTATCGGTTATGCCGATGGTGGTGGAAGCGCCCAGCACAGTGGCAAGAAGTGTCATGACCACGGTGAGGGTTCCCTGCCTTCTTCCCGCTACCGCATACTCCGTAAAATTCTCCTTCCTCCGAAAATCCAGTACCCCGATCACCATCATCAATACCAGATAGATCCCCATTACGATCAGAAACGTCAGATCCACTTTGTTTTCCTTCTTTCTGTTTATTCGGCCGCTCGGGTCGTTGTACAAAACGACAACCTTTTGCAGACCGATACAGAGTGTATCAAAAAAGGCAAGGCCCGTCAACCATTCTTATCTTCTTGGTTGACGAGCCTGTTTTTCATGCTTTTCGTTATGTCTTTTCCCTTTTGAATTATTCGTATCCGCCCTTGTACTGTTCCATCAGTACAGCTCCGGAAGCTCATCCCTGGTGATGGCGTAGGGGCTGTTGTACATTTCCCTTAATACCTCAAAGCGGTTATACTCCTCGGTGAGGCAGTAGTTCTTCGACCAGGTCATATAGGAGGACCAGCCCACCTTCTCCCGGTGGATGGCCTTCGCATCCGGAAGTACCCCTGTCTCTCCGATCAGCACCAGCTTCGGCTGACCGGGGATCTGTGTCATAGCCTCATACTCCGCCGCTCTCGAGGTATGCTCATGGGCGGTGGGATACATATCTCTGGAAATGATGTCCACCACGTCATCTCCCGGGTAATATTCCTTCCTCTCCGCATTCCAGACCCAGATCAGATTGTTCAGACCGTGGAGAGAAGTATAGCGTTCATACATGATCCGCCACAGACGCTTGGCCGGTTCCGGTCCCCTGGAGCCCCACCAGAACCAGACGCCGTCCATTTCATGGAAGGGACGCCAGAGGATGGGGATCCCCTTATCCGCAAAGGGCTTCAGCAAATGTGCCATTTCATCCATATCCGAGAGAAGCGCCTTGTTCTCCGGTGTTCCCGGCGTTACTGCATTCCATGGATCATAGTCCATATTCTCCGTAAAGAAGGACTTGGAATGTCCTCCCATGGGAGAAAACCAATGCCAGGTAAAGGTGATGAGCCCCTTCTTCCCGGCCCACTCCCAGGCACGGGTCAGCGTATCCCGATTCTCCCGGACCTCCTTCATGCACTCCTCATCCGTATCCTGCATATTGATGTTCGGAGAATAGGAAAGCAGCTCGAAGCCCAACAAGGCCGGCTCCCGTCCGGTCACCTCCCGGATCAGGTTCAGCTCTTCCATGGCCATGGTCTGGGTGTGCTGCCCGGTAATGATCCGGTCCCCGCAGATATCCGCCAGATACATCATTACATTTCTAACCGAGGGATGCGACGCAAGATTTGTCGGTATATCCCATTTTCTTTTCATTCGTCAAACTCCTGAATCTTATTTCACGTCATACATATAATCCTGGATCAGCTTCTCGGCGAATTCATCTCCGAAGAGAGACCTCACCTGTTCCACTGCCTGTCCCCCCTCTGCATAAAGCCGCTCGGCGAAAGCCTTATTCTTAGCCTGTTTCAGAAGCTTCTCCATGGCGTTACATTCCGACGTATGCTCCAGACGGCTCACGAAAATGTGCATGTATTCCTTTGCACTCTGTTTCAGCCGTGCAGTCACCTTTCTTCCCATCCGATGATAGGAACAGGGATACAGGATCTCATCATACCAGTGCTCCTCGTCAGAGCAGTATTCCTCAAGGTCACAATCCCGCTCACTGATCTTCTTCAGCAGCTCCTGAACCTTACCGGGATAGGGCTTCAGCTGGGTATCGTACATCTCAAAAATGACCGCTTCCTTACCCATGATCTTCATATAGTCGATATTGAACAGCGGAACATCCCTGCCTGTTACCGAAAGCACCGCCGTTTCCATATGGATGAGACCCAGGAAGCCGTTCATATGCAGCATGCAGAGCCGTCCGACCCCTGTGATATCGTATACATCCGTACAAAGGGTTATCCCTTTTTTCTTCTTTTTTGCGTCAGCACCTATATCTTTTTTCTCGACCTCAAACGATCTGGAAAGGCGCTTCAGCATCAACTCTCCAAGATTCATCCTAACTTTACTCAATGCCTGTTCCACCTCCTGAAAATAATGCCGTACAGAGGTATTATAGCATTTTTCAAAGCACAGAACAACTGCGAGACATGGGAAAGGGCATACCGGTTACCGGATCAGCCAGGCCGCGCAGCCGTGGGCATTCAGCTTAACCTTAAGCCGGTCGGTGTCCGCCTTTTCCTCTCCGGTCCAGAGCTCCGTCAAATGTGCATTCTCGTAGATCTCCAGATCCGT
Source organism: Eubacterium sp. (assembly GCA_017634475.1). Lineage (GTDB taxonomy): Bacteria > Bacillota > Clostridia > Lachnospirales > Lachnospiraceae > Eubacterium_Q. Next base: position 22,093 of record JAGBNH010000004.1, on the reverse strand, counting down.
AAGGGGGATATCTGCCGTGCCCTCCGTCTCTCCCACATTGAAGAGAGCCGCATAGGTTCCGCCCTTACTTGAGACGGCAGTCCAGAGCACATACTCGATGCCGTCGATCTCCCGCCGCCATACCTGATGGGAATGCCTTGCATCTCGGATCATTTCCAGGATACCGGCATTCGTAAGAAGGCCCTTTGTAAAATCATCCAATCCTTCCAGCTCGCTTCCGATCATGAGGGGCGAGCGGAAGATACACCACAGCGTCATCATGGTCCGCTGTTCATCCCGGGTGAATTTCGTACGGTTATCCTTGGAGTAATCCTGCAGGATCGCGCCTACGGGCAGCATATCCGCGTCGGCCCAGTGTCCCGCGCCGTTATGGATGGACCATTTCTCACAACGTTCAAACATGGCATACAGAGATTCCCAGTTATCCCAGAAATCGTCCGTGATCCGCCACATCTGGGCATATTGCTTATAGAGCTCCGCCTTCTCCAGAAGCGCCGGTCCCGGAGAAAGACTTAAGACCATCTCTCTTCCGCAGTTCTTTCTGCAGTCGGAAAGCAGGATCATTTCCGCTTCCTCATGGGGAAGCTCTCTTGCGATATCATCACATTTGATGAAATCCACGCCCCACTCCGCATACAGCCGGAAGATGCTGTCATAGTACTCCTTTGCGCCCTCTTTCTCGGGATCCACGCCGTACATATCCGTGTTCCATGCGCAAATGCTGTTTGTCTTTGCGATCTCCCGGGCGGTATGACTGCTGCCCAGGATCTTCGTATTCCGATGGACCGCCTGCCTCGGGATCCCCCGCATGATATGGATCCCGAACTTCAGTCCCAGAGAATGTACATATTCCGCCAGAGGCCCAAAGCCCTTTCCACCCGCCGAAGAAGGGAAACGCTCCGGTGCCGGGATCAACCGGGAATATTCATCCATGCAGAGTTCTGTGAAGGGATGATATACATGGTTCTCCGCTGTGGGCTCGGACCACTGTATGTCCACCACCACGTATTCCCATCCGAATTCCTTCAAATGCTCCGCCATATATTTTGCATTTCTTCTTACGGTCTCCTCATTGACCGCTGCGCCGTAACAGTCCCAGCTGTTCCAGCCCATGGGGGGTGTTTTCACCTTCATATATGGGTCCTCGCTTTCTTAAAAAATATAAGATCCTTCACTTCGTTCAGGATGACAACGAAGTAAGAAGCTGGCACCCGGGGAGGATGCCAGCTTCATTATAGTGGAGGATTATCGGGAATACAACAAGAAGGTTCTGCTTCTTTTTACAGCAGACTTTCTACACAATCAGCTACGTTCTTCATTTTCTCTGTGGGCTCAAATCTGGCTACCACATTGCCCTTACGATCGATGACGAACTTTGTAAAGTTCCACTTGATCTCGGGGTTGTTCTTGTAATCCTTGTCAATCTTGGAAAGCATTGCGCTCATCGCCATTGCCTTAGGGCCCTTACCAAAGCCGTTAAATCCCTTCTCCTTCTTAAGAAACTTAAACAGCGGAATAGCGGTCTCCCCATTTACATCAGACTTCTTCATCTGGGGGAACTGTGTATTGTACTTCAGTGTACAGAACTCATGGATCTCCTCGTCTGTTCCGGGAGTCTGTCCTGCAAACTGGTTACAGGGAACATCGATTACCTCAAGTCCCCGGTCATGGAACTTCTCATACATCTCTTCAATATCTTTATACTGCGGTGTGAAGCCGCATCCGGTTGCCGTATTTACTACAAGAACTACTTTGCCTTCAAATGTGCTTAACGCGATCTCCTCGCCTGTTGCTGCTGTTACGCTCAGTTCATAAAAACCCATATCCGTATCTCCTTTCTGTCTTGGATTTGACTCTATTATATTTTATGCAATCTATTTTGTCAAGAAAAAATGATGAGAATTTTTCCCATCATTTTTTCCTTCGTTTTTTCTCTTATTTTCCGGCTCTTTCCGGCATGATATTTCCTTTAGTACTCAGGCTTGATGGGCTTAACCGCATTGGGCTCATCCTTCTTCACCTGAACCTTCGCTTCTTCGATTGCCTTCGGCATGATCTCCAGAAGCCGGTCCACTTCCTCTTCGGTATTGTAGATTCCGAAGCTGACCCGGACCATACCGGGGGTATAGGCAGCCTCGCAGTTTTCAAATGCTCCGACTTCCTCATCCGTATAGCCCTTCAGCCGCCATACGTAAGGATGTGCACAGAAGGAACCGCGGCGTGTTGCCACTGCTCCCACTTCCTTCAGGGCAACCGCCAGGTAATAGGAATTCAGATCCGAGAAATCAAAGGTGACCACACCTACGCGGTCATCGATATTTTCCGAATCACCGTAAAGAATGATGTTGTCGAACTTCTTCAGCCCATCGATGAGCTTCCGGTTCAACACCTTCTCATGCTCCTGGATCTTGTCAAAGCCTACCTCCTGCAGGATATCAATGGCCTTGGAGAGACCGACGATGCTGGGATAATTCGGGGAACCTGCTTCCCAGCTCTCCGGAGCACTGTGATAGTCCTGGGAATAATCCTTTACGATCTTCACTGTACCGCCGCCGTAAACCGAAGGCATCTTCCCGTTCATTGCTTCCGACTTTCCGACGATAGCTCCGCCGCCATAGGGAGAGTACATCTTGTGGGCCGAGAATACCAGGAAGTCCACATCCTCCTCGGGGGTTGCGCCCTTCATGCTGAACTGCCGGTGTGCCACGATCTGTGCGCCGTCCACCACCAGGAGTGCGCCGTACTGATGGGCCAGCTTCGCCACACGATGAACGTCCGTTACATAACCGGTCACGTTGGAGGCTGCCGTGACGGAAACGATCTTCACCTTATTTTCCTTCAGCAGCCGCTCGATGTCGTCATACTTTACACGGCCCTTCTCATCCACCTCGGCGTAGATCACCTTGCCCCGCTCTCTCCAGGAGAGGTCATTGGAATGATGCTCGATCCGGGTGGTGAGCACCACATCATCCTTGCTGGTGATCAGCGCGGAGGCCAGCTTGTTCAGGCCGTCCGTGGTATTATTGACAAATACGCAGACATACTCGTAATCTTCCTTATCCGCCCCCACAAAACTGATCACCTTCTTGCGGGTCTCTGCAACAAAGTCCGTGGAGTGATCGGATTTCTGGGAGAAACCGCGTCCGATAGAGCCGTACATTTTCAGCTCTTCCTCTACCTTTTCGGAAACCGGGGTGAGGGCAGGCGTGGTGGCTGCATTATCGAAATTGATCAGGGGCTGTTTGGTCCCGTCCTTCAGCTCCACGGGGTCATCGATGCCCACCACGTAGGACCGGATGTTTTCCAGAGTGATCTTCTCACTCTTTTTGTCCTCCGAAGTCCCCTCTGTGGCCTTCTCTGTGGCTTCCGTAACCTTCTCCGTAGCGACTTCTGTGGTGCCGGGATCCGTCTTCCCTTCTGTAGCCTTTTCGGTAGCGATCTCTGTCGCCGGTGCCGAAGTGGATGAGGCAGTCTCATTCTTTCCGCAGCCGGATAACGCCATGGAAATCGCAAGGCATCCTGCGATGGTCATTGTGACAAACCTTCTTTTTTTCATAAGCTTCAACCTTTCTTTATTCTGTGAAAATGATCTCCCTACCAGGCCAGACTTCCCATAGGATCCCAGGGCTTCAGCACGATGGGATCGGAGTCAAACTGCGCCGCCTGCTCCTCGGACAGATACTTTCGCTCCAGCAGGATCTGGTAGGCAAACTCGCCGAACCATTTATCATCCATGACATAGAAGCCCTTCTCTCCCACATCCTCGCCCCAGCTGTTTTCCACCTTCCACCGAAGGGGACGGCCGGAATCATCCAGATCTACGCCGGTGATCACCATGGCATGAGTCATCATGCTGTCGCCGTAATCCAGACGTTCCTCCTTGGTCATACCGAATTCCGTGTGGAAGAGCTCGCTCACCTGCAGGATATCCGAGGTGAGGTAGCCGCCTCTTCGGTCGGAGAACTGTCCGACATCGCTTCCGAACCAGACAGCCTTGCCGTCCTTCAGCTGACGGATGGCCAGATCCCGAAGGTCATCCATGGGCAGGTTCAGGTATTTCACCGGATAAGCGCCCTCTCTCACATTTCCCAGGAACTGAACGGTGTAGGTCCTTCCGTAGGGCTTATCCCTGGTGGGGGCATTGATGACCGTCACATAATCCTCCAGATTCCAGCCCACATATTTTCGGAAGAATTCCTGAGGGGTGATATCCTTCTCCCGGATGAAATTCTTGTCCTTATCCCGGGTCTCCCAGGTAAAACGTACCGGGGGCTTACCCAGGGAGATCACCAGCATCCGGTAGATGGTCTTCATCATTTCCTTCTTGTCTTCACGCAGCTCGTCGATGGTGGCGCCGGCGGCATGTTTTTTCCGGAAATGTGACGCGTACTCCCGAAGCTTCGTGGTAAGGAAGGTATCCATCTCCCTTGTGGCGCCGGACACCGCCGTCTCCGGCATGACCTCCTTGGGAACCACGCCGTACTTCTCCACCAGGCTGCGGAACATATCCCACTGTCCGCCGTCTCCCATGGGAGCCTGAAGAAGGAACTGCACCGTCCGGCTGTCCAGAGGCTCGTCCATCACCTCCAGCATGTTTTCCAGAAAATAATTTGCCTTCTCCAGCTTGTCATAAAACAGCGGATAATTCTGGCTGAGCTCCATATTCTCCAGATTCAGCTTCTTCATGATCTCCAGCCGCATCACGTTATAGGATGCAAACATCCAGCAACGGCCGGACTGCTTCTGGTCGCACACCTTTCCCGCTTCCACCTCCACGGAGAAACCGAACTGGTTTCTGGCCTTCGCCGCCTGGCTCTTTGCCGAGGCGATGATCCCGTTATTGGTCACTGCGTTCATGGCCAGGAGATTCGCCCTGTCCTGATCGAATTCTTCGGATAAACGGTTCAGTTCTTCTGTGGTAATTCCTGTCTTACTCATGTTTAAAAATATTCCTCCTTAAAACCGGCTGAGTACAGCCGTGTCAAAATCCCCATCCAGGGTATTATCCGTCCAGATCACGTCCCGTCCCTCGCCCTTATACAGGGTCGCATGCGGACTGGTCTTATATCCTGGGGTGTCTTTTCCCCTCATCGTTCACCCTTAGCTGCATAGAAGGCCGATTTATCCGCATACATCTTTTTATCTGATTCCTTAAGCATATCCTCAATAGATTCCGTCCCGTTGGGGTAATAGCTGTATCCCACTGCACATTTATACCTGGTCTTGGAGATATTTCTATGGATACGGTCGATCAGCTGCTTTACATCCTCTTCCGTTGCGCGTCTGCAGATGATCACAAATTCATCTCCACCGAGCCGGAAGACCGACTGTCTTGCGGAAGCCGCCTGAAGGAAACAAACCGCAATAGTCTCCAGCGCCTTATCTCCCGCCGCATGCCCTTCATTATCATTGATCGCCTTGAGACCATTCATATCGATGGATACAAGTGCATTTATACTCTTTACTTCATCATCGACGGATGCATAAAATGCCTGACGGTTAAGGACTCCGGTCAGGGAATCCTTCTCCGTAAGCTGAAGGATGGAAAAAACATAATGCACAAATACCGCAATGACAATGGTGATACAGAACACCTTGGAATAGTCCTTGCCCAGAATAAAAGGAAGGATCAATCCGGACACGAAGGCAAAGCATAAGAACAGGATCGGGAAGATCTCCCTGTAACGCTTGTTGCTTCTCTTGATCAGAATATACACAAGGAAAACCGAGTAAAGTCCCACAAAAACATATGGCAGATATCCCAATGCTCCCCTTTTCAGATTTCCATCCTCGTCGAGACTGAAAACGATCCCATTAAAGAGCGAAATAACGTCTATCACTGTCAGCAAAATGGCCGGAAGGAAAATGAACCAGCGCACATTTGCCGCCATTGTGAAAATAATGAAGGCTATGATGTACGGCGTGGCGCTGTATCGGATACACATCAGCACACGTCGGACATCCGGTGCCTCCCCCTGGCTTTCCAAATAAAATTCGAAAAATACAATGATCGACAAGAGAAGAAGCACGCCACTCAGGATATACATCTGCGTCTTCTTTTTCTTATTCAGAAAAGCCGTTGTTCTGAGCAGGATCACAAAGGCCAGCAGGATCAGAAACAACGCCCAGTTTTGTAAAATAAACTCTTTAAACATATGAAATATCCTTCTCACAGGTCATACCCGGCCCCCAAAGATCAAATAGCCGTCTGACGGAAAGTATACCACACCCGGGAAGGATAATCAATTTACAGGGACTGAAGGACCTGCAAAATATCGCAGGGTTTCTCCACGATATAGTCCGCTCCGGCCTGCTGCAGCTCCTCGCGGGTTCCGTATCCATACAGCGCCCCGATGGAGGTAAGCCCCAGATTCCTTGCTGCCTCCATATCATATTTCCGGTCGCCGATCATAACGGCTTCCCGGTAAATGTCCGAAACCGTAAGACGTTCATCCCCGATCTGCCGGATCACTTCTCTCGCTGCCGTCTCGATCAGGTCTTCCTTTCCCGACTTCGCCTTCTCTTCCACCGGACCGATCACCGCAGAGAAAAACCGTTCCAGCCTGTGATAATCCGCCACCATCTGCGCGATGTACTTCGGCTTGGAGGTAACGATCATCAGGAGCCTTCCCTCCTCATGAAGTTTCATCAGGGTTTCCTCCATCCCCTCATACAGGGGTGCATCCTTATAACATCCCCCCACATAGAATTCCCGGTAGTATTTGATCGCCTGCGTCAGCGCTTCTCCCGAAAGCCCGTATAGCTCCATGAAGCCCACGGTAAGCGGCGGTCCGATAAAGGCTCTCTTCTTCTCCGGGTCATCATCCACGATCCCCAGCTTCTTCAGCGCATGCTCAGCAGAAGACAGGATCGCCCCTGCCGATTCCGTGATGGTCCCATCCAGATCCAAAAAGATATACTTCTTTCTTTGCTCTGCTCGTTGTCTTCTTGTAACATAAGACATATCTTCCTGTGCTGCCTCTCTTCTTTGTTCCGTCCTTGTGATTCTTCACAACCTTATTGTTGGCTGTAATAATATCATGCGAAACAAGTCAAGTGCAACGAATTTCACGATTATCAGTAAATAGCAGAGATTTAAGATTAATTTCAGTTTTCTGTCCTATCGTATATCCTGTAGAGTAGCGGACTGATCACCCGCTGTGAAAAACACGTGGAAAACGAAATGACGTACAGCAAGGAGGCGAAAAAACAGTATGAACAAAAAAACAACCCTACCCAGGCTGCATCTGGCACTGCTTACGGTCCTTCTGGTTGGGATCTTCCTGATCACCGGACACGCATCAGCAGCCGAGGATGCAGTGATCACCTTTACCGACACCGGGATCACCGGCACAGGATCCGGATACAGCATTTCCGGGACAGCACTCAGTATTACGGAAAATGGTACCTACACGGTTACCGGAAGCTGCAGCGAAGGCTCCATTTCCGTGGCGAAGAGCCTGGACGATGTAACACTGATCTTCAATGATCTCACCCTTTCTTCCTCTACCACGGCCCCTGTGGTGGTGAAGAAGTCCAGCAATGTTACACTGACTCTGATCGGCAGCAGCACACTCTCCGATCTGGAGGATGCATCTACAGAAGACACAAACAGTGATTTTGAAGGGGCTGCCATTAAGGTGAAAAGCGGTTCAACGATCACCATTAACGGAACCGGAACCCTGAACATCGAGGCAGAGAACTGCAAGAACGGTATCAAGGGCGCTGCCACAAGTACAGTAGCCGTAACCTCCGGAACCATCAACGTAAATGCAGCAGGCAACGCCATCGCAGCAGACGGCACCGTAGATCTCTCCGGCGGAACATTTAACCTGGTCTCCGGAAATGAGGGGATCAAGGCTTCCCCGGATGAAGAGGATACCGAATCCGCAGGCATGATCCTGATCAGCGGCGGTACCTTTGACATTAACGCAGCTGACGATGGGATCCACGGAGATAATGCCGTAACCATCACCGGCGGCACATTTACCATTAACGCAGGAGACGATGCCATTAAAAGCGACTATGTCACCACCATCGGAACCTCAGGAAGCACCGATGGACCTACGATCAATGTGGTCAGCAGCTGCGAAGGGATAGAGGGTGCGGTAGTGAATTTCTATTCCGGAACAGGAACCATCGTTGCAAGTGATGATGGCGTAAATGCAGCAAACAGCGATCTCTCCGGCTATAGCTTTCTGGTCAATATCGCCGGAGGGACCTGGACCGTGAATTCAGCCGGTGACGGGATCGATTCCAATAAGGACATCACCATTTCCGGCGGCAAGACCGAAATATTCGGTTCCACAAACGGTGGAAATGCAGCCTTTGATTATGACGGAACTGCTACCCTTACCGGCGGTTCGATCCTGGCTGTAGGGAACAGTGGCATGGCACAGACCGTAACCAACGGGCTTTCTCTTGTATTCGGCAATGTATCCGTAAATAAAGGAACAACCATTGTCATCAAGGACAGCTCAAACAATATCGTTTACAGCACCACCGGCGTGAAGAGTGCAAATCATATTGTCTTCGCATCTTCTGCCCTTTCCTCAACCGAAACCTATACACTCTACCTGAACGGAACATCTGCCGGCTCTACGACCACTTCTCAGGCAACACAGGGCGTTCAGCCCGGACAGCCCGGACAGGGCGGTCAGCCAGGACAGGGCGGCCAACCGGGGCAGGGCGGTCAGCCGGGTCAGCCCGGTCAGCCCGGCCAGGGATTCCAGCCGGTTCCCACCGATTACTCCAATGAATGGGTCAATGGACAATGGTACGATGCAAATGGATATGGCTTCTATCCCTTCAAGGGAAGCTGGAAGCATAATTCCATCGGCTGGTGGTATGAAGATGAGTCCGGCTGGTATCCGAAGAACCGTTGGCAGAAGATCGACGGTGCATGGTACTATTTCGATTCCAGGGGTTACATGGAAGCAAACTGCTACCGTCAGGGCTATTGGCTCACCAAGAGCGGCGCCTGGGACGAGAAGTACTACGGCGGCGCATGGCATAAGAACTCCAAGGGATGGTGGTACCAGGATGCAACCGGTTGGTATCCCACAAGCCAGTGGCTGAAGATCGACGGTAAATGGTATTACTTTAATGCTAATGGCTATCTTGCCACATAAAAAAGAGGCCCCATCTCGGGGCCTTTTTGAATTCTCTATCCACATTTATGATGATAAATCTCCCGCCTTATCCCTTTTCTTCGGCGCGATATTTACGATCATGATCCCGGCGGCCACAAGCAGCAGGGACAATACTCCGGTTATAGAAAAGGCTTCATTGTTCTCCCCGAGAAACCAGGCGGAAAGAAGGACGCCCATCACCGGATTCATAAAACCGAAGATGGATACCCGGCTGACGGGATTATACTTCAGGAGAACGCCCCACAGGGTGTATGCTCCGGCGGAAATAAAGCCCATGTAAAGGAGATTGAAATAACAGGATGCGCTACGAAAGACCAGTTCTCCTCCCATGATCCAACCCGCCACAAAAAGCACGAAGCCACCCAGCAGGAACTGGTAGCCGCTCAATGTGACCGGATCCTCATGTTTGGAAAACCTTTTGATGCAGCATGAGGAAAATGCATAGAACAGCGTGGCCATCAGCATGGCGCCTTCGCCCTGAAATGTCATTGCTCCGCCTTCCACCATGCCCTGAAATCCGCCAAGAATAAGGATGATCCCCGTAAATCCCACGATGCATCCCAGGATCTTCCTGGTGGTGAGCTTCTCCATACGGAAGATACAGGCCGCGATCACTATGGCCAGGAAATTACCGGAGGCATTGATGATGGACCCTCTCACGCCGCTGATATAGGCCAGGGACATGAAAAAGAAGAAATACTGCCCTACGGTCTGCAGCAGAGAAAGGATACCCACATACTTCATGGAGCTTCGTTTCGGGCGCAGAAACCGGCGGGATACGATGGACCCGAAAAGGATCGTCATCAGCCCCGCCAGAAGGAATCTCGCCCCTGCAAGCATGATCCTGGAGGCCACATCATCCGGGGATATCTCAAAGATCTCATAAGCGATCTTGATGGCCGGAGATGCGCTTCCCCATAATACACAGCAGAACAATGCCGTGATAAAGGTCACCGGGAAATAGCTCCAGGGGATCCTGCTTCTATTGCTTTGTCTTTGATCATCCATTAGTCATTACATCCATTTTCATGTATTGTCTCCATGTCAAATCTTATGGTATCATCCAGCTATTCCGTGATAAGGCTCCGGACCTCAACTCTCCTGGTCTTTCCCGCTGCGATATAGGCGAACAGGAAATAACTGATGGCTACAGCCGCTATCGGAAGAAATACAGTGATGAACCGGTAATCGATAACGAAATTGACAATTCCCATACTTCTCAGCATATGGGACAGGAGCTTTTCCGATAAGGTCAGGCTAAGGGTCGTTCCGATCAGGATCCCAAAGAAGGCCACGATAAGAAATCTTACGGCAAACTGCAGCCTGAGATTCCCTGAAGTAAAGCCCATAGCCTTATATATCCCTATATCGATCTTCTCCCTGACAAAGGTCTTCGAGCAGATCATGGATACAACCACCAGGGCAAAGACCACAGAGATAACATAGATCACGGCCCTGATGGAATAGGCGATGGTGGTCAACATTTTCTCTCTCGAGCTTTTACCCGAATATACGTAAATGTGTATATTCTCGGTCATTTCCGACTCGAGCTTCTCTTTTATTTCTTCCGCCTTATCCGGATCCGAAAGCTTATATCCCACGTATTGTACTACAAAATCATCGATAAAGAAAGATGCCGCAGCACTGTTCATTCCGAAGAAACGTCCTGCATCGCCGGCTTCTGTGGCATCTGTAATGAATCCGGAGATCACACAGTCTTTCTTCCTTCCTCTGTAGGATACTTCCAGCTTATCACCGATGGCATATCCCATGTCCTCTGCATAGATCTGACTCACAACGATCTCGTTTCCATACAGCGGCGCACGCCCTTTCGTAATGGTGAAAACCTCTTCGTCCTCAGACATACGGCAGGAAAGCTTTTCCCCGTTCAGTAACATATATGTACCCTCGAAGCCATAGCGCTCTTCTATGTCCGTATACTGTCTGATGGTGTTTTCTATACGCGCAAACCGCTCTCTAACATACGCTGTATTCGCCGGACTGTAGCCTTCCGTTTCCAGATATACAGTCATGTTCTCGCTTGTGGCACCCATGGCCTTCAGTGCATTTTCCGAGGATACCGCATCCGTCATTCCTGTCATGGTCATAAGGAAAAATACCAGCAGCGATGCGATGAGGATGGATGCCACATAGCGTTTCCCTCCGGCCGTAAACTGCCTGAAGGCAAGACTTGCGGAAAGCGCTCTTCCTTTAATGGGAAGGGTCAGCCTGCTGTCAAAAAACACTTCCGATCTTCCGCCGGAAACGGCTCTAATGGGAGATATGGATCCTACCTTTCGGGAAATGAGCATGATATACAGCGCCGAAAGGATCAGCAATCCCACAAGGATCAGCAGACTCGGAACAAATGCAATCCCTCCCACGATCTTGATCCCTACGATGGATTCGAATACTCGCGGAAGATAGATCACCACCGGAACAGACAGCAGAAAGCCTACGATGGTCCCGATGATCTCCGCCAGCATATACTGCCCGAGGAATACCAGCTTAAGCCTGTGGCTGTCAAAACCCTGGGCCTTCAGGATCCCCAGATCCGTATAGTTCATTTCTATACTTGAGGAAATGCTGTTGGACATTACCACAAAGACGATGACCACCAGGAGGATCACAAAGGACATGAAAATGGTCAGTATGATGTCCGGCATAAGTCCGTGATAATGCAGACTGTCGGACCGGGTCAGGATCCCCTGGGCATAGCTTTCTATATCCGACGTCTTATTCAGTTCCTGGGCAAAACGATTATCGGAAAGGTCGCAGTCATCCGCTTTGGTAATATACACGATATGAAATAAGTCCGCGCTGAGCTTAGGATCCCTGGCAATGGCCTTCTTTCTGTTTGCCGCGATCTCATCAAAATCCTCCTGACAGATAAACGGTACCTTCATGGGAATGAAGGAGCTTCCGCATACCGGTTCTTCCACAAAGCCCTTGATGGTAAATGTAAAAGAAGCGCCTTCAAAGATTGCTGTCATGGTATCGCCGATTTTGATATCTTCATAATCCTTCAACGCTCTGGGAAGATACACCTCGCCTTTAGATAATGCAGGCACTTCAGTGGTGGTATCTGTCATATCTTCCTTCCAGAGGGAATCAACGGTCTGATTCTGGACCATGAGCCGGATCCCGAAGGATGTATCCTTCCCGTTGGAATAGGTACATTTATCCGGACAAAGGGCGTCATATACATTCACTTCTTTGACCAGAGGATTCTTCACAAGGCCCTCTATCATTTCCCTGGTCAGAAACTCACTGCGTATATTCAGAGTTATATTTGCATTATATTTACGATCATATGTATTTGCGATGGAATCGGGGAAATTCCTTTGTAGACTCACGATAACCGAAACAGAAAGGGAAATGATCATCATAAGGATCATAATGCCCTTGAAGGAGCCCTTCTTGTAACGGATATTTGCTCTGATCAGTTTGATGATATCCATAGTGCGCCTCCTACCAGGACATGGAAGAAAGCCAGGCATTTACCTGGGTTTCACGATTCTTCTCATCCTCTGCTCTGTATGGAGGAAGCGTCATATCCCCGATGATCTTTCCGTCCTCAATGTAAAGGAGCCTCGTTGCCCTGAGCGCCGCACGCATGTCATGGGTCACCATGAGGATGCTCTGCCCTTCACGGTTACACTCCGTCAGAAGATCCAGAACCTCCACCGTGTTCTTTCGATTAAGGGCTCCTGTAGGTTCATCCGCAAAGACAAGGGCCGGATGGTTGATGAGGGCCCTTGCTATGGCGCATCTCTGTTGCTCGCCACCCGAGCACTGGGCCGGAAGATGGGTTTTGATCCCGGCAATATTCATTTTTTCAAGAAGACTGTCCGCCAGGGCATTCACTTCTTCTACAGAACGGCTTTTATCCAGATATCCGGGGACCGCAACATTTTCGAATATGGTGAGGTTGCTTACCAGATGGATCTGCTGGAACACAAATCCAAACTCTGTACAGCGGAGTTTGGCCAACCCGCGCTCGCTCATCTCCACCAGGTTTTCGCCGTTAAATATGACCTCTCCCGCGGTTGCTCTGTCCATACCGCTTAAGGCATAGAGCATGGTGGATTTACCGGAACCCGAAGCTCCCATGATTACCGTAAAATCCCCTTCATAGATATCCAGATCCGCATCTGTGATCACATGGATCTGCCCGCCGTTATGCGCAAAACTCTTGCCCAGTCCTCTTGCCGAAAGAATTGATTTTTTCATTCCGGATCTCTCCTCTTCTGTCATGATCTGTGGTTTATGCCCACAGTTTAGATCAAATGTTATTAAGAAGTATTTAAGAGAGAGCTTTTTCTTTGACGACGGGAAGTGTCACCACTGCTTCGAGTCCCTTCTCTCCGGAGGTATGGTTGATCAGCTCCACACTTCCGCCGGACCGCTCCGCAATATACTTTACGATATAGAGCCCCAGGCCGGAGCCGTTTTCGTTCCCAACATTTTTACCGCGATAAAACTTATCCGTGATAAAGGGCATATCTTCATCCGGGATTCCCGGTCCCATATCTTTGAAGTGTATATTCACCATATCCTCTGCCCGGGTAAGAGAAACGAAAATATTGGTTTTCGCATATTTCCTGGAATTGTTGATCAGATTCTCTACGATCTGATTGATCCTCTTCCTGTCCGCATAAATAACCGGAGAAATGTCCGATGTCTTTAATACCACGTCCTCACGATCGGCTGAGATCTCACTTATGGACTGCGCAAGAAACGGAACCAGCTCAAACTCCTCCGGCTGCATCTCAAGCATTTCCAGATCGGAAAGGGAATGCAGGAAAAGATCGTTTGTAAGCGCGGTGACCTCGTCACATTTTCTTATCAGTACCTCCAGATACCGGGCGCGCCGCTCCGGTGAAGTATCCAGATTTGCTTCCAGCCCTTCCGCATACGCACGGATGGAAGTGATGGGGGTTTTGATATCATGGGAAAGGGTGGCGATCACCGTCTTGTTATTCTCGATGGCCTCACGCTCCGCCATTCTCGAGCGCGTGATCTCTTTTCGCATGCTGTCAAAAGCCCAGGTAAATGCACCGAAATAATCGGACCGTTCGTAGTTAAGGGGCAGATCAAAATTCCCCTTTGCGATCTGTGCTGCATAGTGCTTCATCTTATCAAAGGGGCGGAGGATATTCATATATACATAGAAAAATACCATCACCATAAAAAGAATGGTGAGGGTACACATGACAATCCCGTTTATTCCGACGGACTCCTCCAAGGGCTTTGAGCGGAGGGTATCCGCATATTCATCCGTCTTCTGTTTTGCTGTATCGTAATCTCCCCGATCCATCAGCTGCGATATCTCATTTAATCGAAGCAGCTGCTCCGACCGTTCATCCTGCGGCGTTGATCTCCGGGAATTGAAAGCCAGGATCCCGGTCGCTGCCACAAGAAGCAGGGAGAAAATCACAGTAATCTTTATCACTCGTCCCTTCATATTTCCGCCTCCAGGATATATCCAACCTTATACACCGTCTTAATATATTGGGGCTCTGCCGGATCATCCTCCAGCTTCTCCCTGAGCCATCTGATATGTACAGCAAGGGTTTTGGGTTCAACCGAAGAGAATGCCCCCCACACCTCGCTCAGCAGTTTATCCTTCGTCAGGGCTGTGTTCGGATGTGTGCAAAGAAATGCCAACAGATCAAATTCCCTGAGCGACAGGTTGACAGGATTCCCTTTTTTTGTCACCGTACGTGAACCTGTGTCTACCGTTATATCGCCGAAGGATATGGGTTTCTCCTCCTCGCTGAACCCGTAGGTTCTGCGGAGCAATGCATTTATATGCGCCAGAAGCTCCTTCATGGAAAAGGGTTTCGGAAGATAGTCATCCCCACCGATATCCAGACCTGCGATCCGGTCTGTCTCACTGGTCCTGGCACTGGCGAAGATCACAGGGACCTCCGATACCTTCCTCAGCTCACGGCATACATCAAAGCCGATGGCATCCGGAAGATTGATATCCAGAATGATCAGATGAAAGCTTCTATTGGTCAGAAGTTCAAACGCTTCCTCGCTGCTTACGGCATGTGTCACGCCGAACCCTTTATCCGTAAGCATATCCGTGATGATCATAGCAAAATCTACATCATCATCGATTATCAGGATCTCCCTTTTCATGCTGTTTCCTCCGGTGGCAAAAAAATTCCATCTGTCTGAAGTATGTGACTTTCATATGGTTTGCTTTGTGATTAGTTTCTGCTTCTGAATCCGTTCACCAGATATATTCCCAGCACGGCATTAAATCCAACAGCAGCGATAACGCTGAACCGCTCAACGATCCCAAAGTATTCCGGGGGTACTGCCTTCTGCCCGATCGCGCCCACAAACATCATCCCAAGTGCAATGGCCGCCCAGATGCCGATTCCCTTCATACCGCTCTTCTTGAATGCTGCTACGATCAAAATGATCAGGGATACGATAGAAAGCAGCACAACAGCTATCGTAACGACGATATGCATCTTCTCCTGAAATGTACTTATCTCTTTTCCACTGTCCTCCAGTGGAAACATCTTATATCCGATTGCCGAGATCCAGTTCATTATAGCAAAAAGATAAACACCTGTCCTGAACAATTTTGTACCGATCTTTTTATCCGATACGAAGATCGATGCGCAGGTCACACATACCGGGTTGCATACACTGTACGCGGCAGATAACTGATTCCACAAAAGCTTAGAGGGAGCGGTCTCTGCCGAAAGATCGCTTACCGCCTGTGACATCCAGTCGTACCCGGGGAAAGCAGAAGGCGCAAAAACCATTGCCGCGACATAGCTTATCAAGGATATAATACCGGTCAGGCCAAGCCAATTGATCAATTTTCTTTGCATGTTCAAGCCTCCATCTTGTCACAAAACCAATTTATATAATCTTTTATCTCCCTGGGCAGTTCAGCTGTTGCAGACGCATCACACAGTCCTGCGGTGATCATGTCCATTTGTCTGTCAACAAGGGAATGTACCGTCATTGCATAGGACAGCGCTGCCGTATCTACATCCTCATTCTTCATCTTCCCGTGAACCACCAGTGCATAAAAGAGATTCTTCGTCAGCGAGATCATCCGGTCTGTCTCATCCAACATGATCTTCGCTGCCACGGGAGATATGCTTCGTTCCGAATAGAGCACCCTGAAGAACTTCATCATGTTCTCATTCGAAAGAAAACTAAAATACATGGTCATGCTATCCGACAGGATCTGTCCCAGGCTTCTGTCTTCCGGAAATGGTTCAAACCCGGATGCAGTTCCGGCACTCGTCTGTGCTTTCTCTCTAAGAAAGGTGTACATACTGTTCACAAGCTCTTCTTTGGACTTGAAATGGTTATACAGCGAAGGCTTCCGGATCCCGACTTTATTGGCGATCTGCGATAAAGATAGGGATTTCAGTCCATATTCAGATGCAAGCTCCAGGGTTGCATAGATTATTTCTTCTTTTCTGTTCATAGCTTCGCCTCGCTTTCGTACGGTAGTTATCATACTACCGTTCGTTAGTTTTTGTCAACAGGCAGTTTCATGCTTCACGGCTTCGGTCTCCACCCACATCGGCTTAAATCCGCTTTTCATGGCGATATTCTGTGAATGGATATTCGCAGCACCGGTCCCATAAAACGGAACATCTCCCATCTCGATGATCTTGTTCTTCAGCAGGGTCACCAGATAGGAGCCAACACCCTTTGACCGATATTCCGGCAGAACATCAATCCCGATCTGCTGCCAGTGCGGGGCATCCTCCGAACAACCGGCCATGCCCATGATGGCATCTCCGTCATAAGCAATGACAACGATCCGATCCGGTCTTACCGGACAAGGGCCCGGGTATGCGATAGCGTTGGGAAAACGTGGATCACCGTAGAATGTGTTGATCTCGCTGTCGTAAAACCACTTTACCCGGAATCGTTCTTCTTCCCGGATCTCACGACAAGGCAAGAACATATGATGTGTCGGGTTCATCTGATAACCATATCGCATCAACTCTTCATTCAGCTTCGTAAGATTCTCAAACTCAAACAGTTGATGCCCCTCTGTTTCTTTGATCCATTCGCATAAGAACCCGTGAAGACACTCATTTGCCATAATAACCGCATTCATTCCACATGTTGCCATTTGAAGGAATATCTCGGGACTGTAATTCCTTCTTCCTTCATTCCACGCCGGTTTCGTGATGATATGCTCCTCCGCCCGGAAATCAGCGGGATCACAGTTAAAATCGACAGCCAACTGCCGCAAAAGCTTTTCGTGGTATTCCTTTAACACTGCCGCCTTCATTAACTAAGTTTCACCTCTATTCTGGAAGATAATCTTCCTACGGTCAAAAAAAGCACCCAAGTTATTCTCAATTAAGAATAGCTTAGATGCATTATCCCGCAGTGATATAAGTATTAGCGATTTCCCCAGGCTTTCTGCTCTCAATACTAGTCCTTCATTCAGAACAACTTTTCCTCTCCAAAAACACGTACAACATAACATCAATAATTATACCATTACTATGGGCTCATTTAAAGAAAAATCTGCATAACAACTGCGCTGTTTTAACCGCCCCAACAGCCTTTCAGACATTTCTCACTTAGTCGCCAGCCTGTATTTCTGTCCGTAAGCAGCATAACTTTCCAAAAACTGCGGTGAACGTTCAGCTTTCAAACTGCTGAGATAGTCGTGACTATTCATTGCGGACTTTGAAATCTGGATGATCGATATTGCGACATTGGAACAGTGGTCAGATACCCGCTCACAGTTAATAAGCAGATCAGACAGATATACTCCAAGCTCAGGGTTGCATTCTCCGCTTCGAAGTCTTTCGATATGCTTATCTCTGACCATTTTCGTCAGATCGTCGATTACCTCATCAAGGGGTTCAACATTTACCGCTATAGCGGTGTCTCCTGTAGAGAATGCCTTCACTGTCATTTCTGATATTTCGGTCAATGCTGCAAAAAGCGTCGTAAAGTCTGCCTTTGCATTTGCAGAAAATTCCTGATCGTTTTGTTTCATCTCCTGTCCGATCTCTATCATGTTGATTGCATGGTCGCTGATACGTTCAAAGTCACTGATACAATGGAGAAGTTCCGTGACGGTACGACTGTCATTATCTGTAAGACTTACCGCGGATAATTCTAACAGAAATGTTGAAAGCTTATCCTCCATATCATCGAGCTTCTGTTCCTTTTTTTCAACATTGATCACGGCATTTTCAGTAAAATCGAACATGGCTGCCAGCGCCTCATATAAGGCCTCCTTTGCATTTACTGCCATTTCAATCGTCCTTTCCCTGCACTGCGATACCGCAAGCGATGGTGTAAAGAGCAGCCGCTTATCAAGCAGTACACTGGCCTCCTTTTCTTTAGCCTCAGGTATGATCCTCTTCGCCAACTTCACCAGCTGGTCCGTAAATGGCAGAAGAATAAGCGTAGTGACAATATTGAATATAGAATGGACTGCCGCGATCTCAACCGCGCCGATCGGCTTATTCACAAAACTGAAATGTATCAGTGCATCAAGCCCGTAGAATACAATAAGGCATACGACAGTTCCTATGATATTGAATAACATATGTACCACAGTTACCCGTTTTGCATTTTTGTTGACACCGATGGAGGAAATCAGCGCCGTCACACAGGTTCCGATATTTTGTCCCATAATTATCGGAATTGCCATTTTATAAGAGATTGCACCAGTCAGGGAAAGTGCCTGGAGGATTCCCACCGATGCAGCCGAGGACTGTATCACGCCCGTAAATACTGCACCGATCAGTACACTAAGAAACGGATTTTCAAAAGCCGTCAGGAGATTTGTAAAACCCTCTGTCTCCGCAAGGGGCGCCACTGCATCTTTCATCAGCTCCATCCCGAACATCAGCACGGCAAATCCCGCCATGATGGTACCAATATCCTGACGTTTCTTCTTTTTGCTCATCATGATCAAAATGATTCCAATCAGAGCAACAACAGGAGCGAAATTCTCAGGCTTGAGCATGGAAACGAAGACATTATCACTCTTTATTCCTGCTGTACTGAGCAACCACGCCGTTAATGTTGTTCCAATGTTGGATCCCATGATAACACCGATTGTTTGTTCAAGTCGCATTATTCCTGAATTGACAAGTCCTACAAGCATGACCGTCACAGCCGATGAGGACTGTACTGCAATAGTGATACCTGCGCCAAGAGCAAGACTCTTGAACGGATTAGAAGTCATTTTCTTTAATGTTCCTTCCAGTTTCCCTCCTGCTATCTTCTCCAGGCTCTGGGACATGACATGCATTCCGAACAGGAAGAAGGCAAGCCCTCCGCACAAAGTAAATATTGAAAATATATTCATACTGCCTCCGATATTAGAATATGACCGAGATACTTGTTCCTACACCGACTGTACTTTCCACTTCTATCCTTGCACCGTGGCGTTCAGCAATATGCCGCACGATAGACAGCCCAAGACCTGTTCCACCCTTCGCCCGACTGCGGCTCTTATCGATACGATAGAATCGCTCAAATATTCGTGGAATACTTTCTCCGGGTATTCCGATGCCTGTGTCGCTTACAGTGAGTTTTTTATCATCTATAATTATTTCGATGTTTCCGTTTTCCCGGTTATATTTGATCGCATTATCCACAAGATTATATACCAGCTCATCGAGTTCAGTCCTGATGCCTTTAACAGTACAGCCGTCACCACAGACAGTAATCCTGATTCCACGATCTGCCGCCTGATGTAACAGCCGGTCCCTGCAATCCTCAGCAACCGCCTTCAGGCTCACCTCTTCACTAAGCATAGTATCATTAATACTGTCCAGTTCAGAAAGCCTCAATATGTCACTGATCAGTGTCAGCATACGGGTAGACTCATTTTTTATCTTGCCTGCAAATGTCCGGCAATCCTCTCCCTCGGCCATTCCTGATTCGATCAGCTCCGCATAACCTGAAATAGATGTCAGCGGAGTTTTCAACTCATGAGTAACATTTGCCGTAAACTCCTGTCGCATTTCACTCTGTGCGTTTCTGACATTTCGAATCTCCTCTACAAGCGGTATAACCTCGGGATACAAATCTGTATCGTTGATGGACGTATTTTTCTCAAGGATCTCCGGCATTCTTTTTAAGGGTGCTATCAGCTTATCTGCAAGCTTCACAGATACAAGCATTGAAACAATAACTATAACAACTATTATTATCAGAATGATCACAAGAGAACGCTCAAATAAAGAAAATATCGAATCAGCCTGAATGGACACCCTCAGAATATTCCCATCATCAAGCCGCAGGGCATAGTAATAATCCTCAATGCCTATCGTATCAGACAGCCTGGTATCTGTCCCCGATCCTGTTTCTATTGCGGCAATAATCTCGGGGCGATCAAGGTGATTTGTCATGCTTTCAGCATCTGCGTCACTTTCATAAAGTACCTTTCCTCTGCTGTTGATCAGCGTTATACGAAAGGTTTTTCCAGAAAACCGTGACAGTTCCTTCGGGGAAAAAATATCTCTGTAGCTTTCCGCCACAAGCTGACATTCATGGGTAAGATTCTCCTTAACCTCAGAACGGAAAAACAAATAATATGAAACCGTTGTGATCACAATACCTATAATTGCTGTTACAACCCCCATATAGAACAAATGCAGGTTTATCTTTTTTTCCATATCACTCGTCCTTATCCAGCTTATAGCCCACATTTCTGACGGTTTTAATGTATTTTCCGTATTCTCTCAATTTTCCTCTCAGAGTACGGATATGCACATCAAGAGTGCGTCCTGTACTGTCATGTCCCCATATCCTGTCAAGAATGTCATCACGCCGGAGTACGATTCTTGGGTTAGTCAGGAACATTTTCAAAAGCTCATACTCTTTGTAGGTAAGATCAATACCCATCCCGTCTATGGTCACCGTTCTTGTATCCTCGGACATGGTAATCTCTTCAAAGCTAAGGACTCCATCGTTCTTAACCTGAACACCTCTAAGCCTTGCTTTTACGCGACTGACCATTTCCAAAACGCTGAATGGCTTGCAGATATAATCATCCGCTCCGAGATCAAGTCCCTTCACTCGATCAAGTTCTGTAGTCCTGGCGGAAATAATGATAACAGGAATTCTTGAAAAGGCGGGGTCACGTCGAAGTCTGTCAAGTATAGTCAGCCCGTCATCACCGGGCAGCATAAGGTCAAGTAGTATCAGGTCGGGGGTCTTTTCTCTTATTGCCTCATAAAAATCATTCGAGTTCTCAAAACTCTGCACCTCATAACCATTCTTTTCAAGAGCATAGCTTTCAAGCTCCCTGATATTCATTTCATCTTCAACAATATAAACAAGCATAATCTTCGCACTCCTTACTCCATAACGATATTGGTATAGCATAGTGAAGTAAATTTGAATAGTACCGACATGTTAAATCCAAGTTAAATCATAGGTTCATGTATGGATACTTCTGAAAAAATGAAAAGCGGCGGATAACCGGTGCTACTATTCCACCGATCATCTGCCGCCATTATTTTCTTCTCGAAACCACTCATCGATTTTCTACCCATTGGGTAGAAATTACCGGTCCCGTGATTCGGCACGCAAACCCAAGCCATTTTATACCCATTTCAACACTATCACCAGTGCGCCTTTACTCTTAAGGGTAAACTCAACAATCCCGTCAAAAATTCTGCTGATATACTCTTTCTCACTCATTCAGGCGTCCGCTCCTTATCTTTTTAAAGCATTTCATCCCAAATCGGAAGAAAAATCAACTTTGAATCGGAAGAATGTGAGGCATCGAATCGGAAGAATATCAATCTTTCAATCGGAAGGATGTTCAATGCCCCTTTTTCACCAACGCTCTCATCTGAATCAGCATGATCTCCTCGACTATAAACGCTTTATAGTCTCTATCAGCCATTGAACGCACCTGCCTTATACATTTTCTGAAGGTTATGAGCCTGCCT
>JAGBNH010000043.1 GCA_017634475.1 Eubacterium sp. | reverse complement strand
TCTACCTGATCTAATTCAGGCTACATATTTTTAGTGAATATAGAAATATGGCCTTTGTTAAGTTTCGGCCTATAACCTTTAAGATTTTACGCTATTCAAGGATATTGAGAAAGCAACCCCTTATCTTTTCAATGATCGATATATATCATTATATCGAACGTGCGTTCTGGTGTCAACCATGAATTGTAAAATAGCCAAAGGTATTATGCGGATGAAAATGGTGTGATCGTCCGTGATCAGTTGGTGATGATCGATGGACATCCGCATTACTTTGGATCCGATGGGCGTGAGCTTTATGGCGTGTGGATAATTAACGGGAAGACCTATTATCTGGATTATTGACCGGTAAAATGAAATTCTCAGGTATCGGAGAACCGGGATGGATAGAGCATGGCTGTGCTTGCACAAAGCCATGCTCTTTTCTGTATGCGCGATACGGCCAGCATGCGGGCATGCTTGCATGCACATAGGCCGGCCAACGCGACATCGAGTAGGAGGGACCCCCTCCTACTCGATTGCGCCATGTGCCTTCGGCACATGTTTTCGCCGAGGGGCTTAGGCATCCACGGACGCTTCGCGTCCGGAGAGCACATCGGGTTCGCGGGCATTTTGACATGCCGGGATTCTACCCTGATCACTTGGTCTCGCCAAGGTACGCTTCGAGAGTGATCCCCTTGTCCATGATCTCCTTTGCGATGGCAGGATCATCGATGTATCGGAAATGCCACGGTTCATAGCTGTACCCGGTTTCGGCGTCCTTACCTTCAAGATAACGAAGGATGAATCCGTATTTCGCCAGTTTTTCATGGACCTTGGCGAAGATCTCACGCTCTGCGATCATGGCATCATTATCATCGATCCGCTTTCCATCCTTATCCAGACAGACATCGATGGCGAGTCCGGTGTGATGCTCCGAGTATCCGGGCACAGCCACATATTTCTTCACATAATCTTCGCCCTTCTCCACTGTCCAGTCATCCCAGAGCTTCTGCTGCTCTGCGACACTTCTTGTTGTGCTATCCAGTTCGATATATATCCCTTCATCCGCAAGTTCCTTCTGCAGCCAGGTGAACTGCTCCAGGGCTTTCATCTCCACCTTGTACTTCTCCCCGTAGCGATTTGTAGCTTCTTCGAGAACCACATTACTCTCCCAGTCATCCGGGAGTTTATGTGTTTTATTTACAAGAACGAGATAATCGTATGCATTTTCGGCATCCATGTCTTTGAATACAGCATAATACTCCGCATTCCCGTCTATGGTAATGGTGGTCTTCGCATCGGTCGAGTATTCCGCTCCGTCCTTAGTCCATCGTAAGAATTTCAGGTTCTTTCCCGTTTCCGGTTTTGCTTCCAGAACATACTTTGCTCCGCCTGCACCTGAGAACTGCAAGGTCTGTACCGGAAAGTCATCTTTGAACTTGATCTCCTCACCCTCTTTGGCATAGGCGATCACAGTGCCGTAGGTAGTATTTACATTGATGGTACCGGAGGCCGATGCATTTTGTGCGGGATCGGAAGATGTGGATTCGGAAGATGTGCCGGATGTTGATGATGTAGAACTGTTGCTGCCGCAACCCAAAAGGGATAAAGTCATACAGCCGGCTGATACAAGGATAAAGAGTTTCTTTTTCATTTTTTTACTTTGATCAAATCGCATACAGTTTTCCTCGCTTCCTCAAAAACGGATCACGCTGCTCATTTTTACAGCATTCATGGATATTCTAAAATCAAACGACGCAAACCGCAGTATAGGTTACACTGCTTCTTTTCATCCTGTTACTGTTCCCCTGCTCTTTTGGCTGGGATTTGTTCTTGCCGGGAAATCGGCTTTATCCCGTGGTACAGAACCTTCGATGACTATAAAGAGATCATTCGATATATTTTCTTCGTAGGCTCATAAGATCATCGTCCGTAAGCCCCAGGGCTTTCGTAAGATAACCGTCCACTCCGTTATATTTTTCTTCCAAAACTTCAAAGGCCCTGGTAAGATAGGCTTCAATGGCTCCGCCTGAAGCAAAGATCATGGCATCGATCTTATCAGGGTCCATTCCAACGGCGGTCAGGTTCTTTCTGAGGGGTTCAATGACCGTTGCATTATATGTGTTCGTGATGAGATAGTCCTCGAAAATGGTTTCACGGGATGCGCCAAGGGCAGCCAGAAGAAGCGCCGAAGCAAGACCTGTTCGGTCCTTTCCGTCGGTACAATGCCAGAGAACGGCACCTTCTTCAGGATCTGCCTTAAGAAGTATTTCAAAGAAGGAGCTGTAGGCTTTGATCCCTCTTTCTCTAAGTAAAAACCCGGGATATACTTCCGGACCGATGAGATCGTGCTGACAGGCGATCTCGACCATTTCTTCCCTTGTCATCTGTTGGGACATATAACGCTTCGCAAGCTGCGAATCTCCCAGCTGTTGGATATAATCATCAAACTCTATGACGGGAAGATGGATATTCCGGGCCCCCTGTATTTCCGGATCGGGGCTTGCATTCCGTTCCCCGCTCATACGAAAATCCACGATCGTACGAAGCTTGTACTTCTTTTCCAGCTTCTCAATCGACTCGGGTGTTTTGCCAAGAACTCCGGTTCTTAGTAAAACGCCTTTTTTAATCCGTCCTCCATCCACAGGAAAGCCGCCAAGTTCCCTGGCATTTTTCACACCGGGGAGTTCTATTGCATTTTTAACCATCTCTCTATACCTCCGGAATTGGGTGAAGCGTGTCGATCATTTTGAACCATTCTTTTTTTCTTTTTTCTGTTCTTGTTTCCGGCATGGCAGAGCCTCCTTCCGTAGTTGAAAGAGATTTGCAGATGAATAAACATCTTACATAACTATTATAATACATGACAGAATATAACAAAAGCGCAACACCGAAAAATTCGTGTGACGATTTAGCACATTCCCGCTCCCGCATTCAATTATGAATAAAATTTAAAAAAATCTTGACAGGTTAGCAACTTCTAACTATACTGTTTGTGGTTAGAAAATGCTAACTACTATTAGATCATGCTGCTTTGCATGTTCTGACCGGATTATCAGAATTAAGGAGGAAAACCGTGATGCCGCTGGTATATGCTGAAACAGGAAAAGAACAGGTTATTAAAAGGATTGGCGGAAATCCGGAGGTGAGGAAACATCTGACAGACCTTGGCTTCAATGTGGGCGGAACGGTCAGTGTCGTAAGCTCGGTCGGAAAGAACCTGATCGTAAAGGTAAAGGAGAGCAGAGTGGCTGTCAGCGAAGAGCTGGCAGGAAAGATTTTTATTTAGGAGGGATCGGAGTGAGATCGTTAAGAGATGTGAAGATCGGTGAGACGGCGAAGGTCGTCAAGCTTTCAGGTGAAGGCGCGGTACGGCGCCGGATCATGGACATGGGGATCACCAAGGGAACGGAGCTGTATGTAAGAAAGGTTGCACCTCTGGGAGACCCTGTGGAGATAACGGTAAGAGGGTATGAATTATCCGTACGTAAGGCGGATGCGGAAAATATCGAGGTTGAATGATTTCTTTTTTTGCCCTTCGGTTAGTGAAAACTAACGGGAGTTTGAAGGGCTAAAACAGAAAGACAGGAAAGGCGGAATGAAAATGAGCATACGTATCGCTCTCGCAGGAAATCCAAACTGCGGAAAGACAACATTATTTAATGCGCTCACCGGCGCCAACCAGTATGTGGGAAACTGGCCGGGTGTTACGGTGGAAAAGAAGGAAGGAAAGCTTAAAGGGAATAAGGAGGTGAAGATCGAAGATCTTCCCGGTATCTATTCTCTGTCACCCTACACGCTGGAGGAAGTGGTGGCAAGAAACTATCTCATCGGCCAGCGCCCGGATGCCATTATCAACATCGTGGACGGTACCAACCTGGAGAGAAACCTGTATCTCACAACCCAGTTACTGGAGCTGGGTATTCCCGTAGTCATAGCGGTCAACATGATGGATCTGGTGGAGAAGACAGGGGACAGGATCAATACGAAGGTTCTTGAGGAGAAGCTGGGAGTTCCGGTGGTGGAGATCTCAGCCATGAAAGGAACCGGTGTAGATCAGGTTACGGAAAAAGCCATCGAGCTGGCAAGGCGCGGAGAACCCGCAGAGCGAAGGCATACTTTTTCCGCTGAGGCGGAAGCCTATATTCAGAGGGTAGAGGAGAAGCTTCCCTCGAACATTGCTGCAGAAGAGCGACGGTTCTTTGCCATCAAGCTTCTGGAGAGAGATGACAAGGTCAGGGAAATGGCAGAGGGCCTTCCGGAGGTATCCGCAGAGATCAAGGAAATGGAAGCGGCCTTTGATGACGATACAGAGAGTATCATCACCAACGAACGTTATAATTACATTACATCCATCATTTCCGGTATCCTGAAGAAGAAGCGTACAGGAACCAAGATGAACGCTTCGGATAAGATCGACAAGGTCGTGACCAATCGGTGGCTTGCACTTCCGATCTTCGCGGTGATCATGTTCATCGTATATTACGTGTCTATCTCCACTGTGGGGGGATGGGTTACGGATTGGACCAATGATAATCTTTTCGGAGATGGTTTCCATCTCTTTGGAATGAACGGAAATTTGGATGAAGATACAGATAAATGGGCTGAGGAGCATGTATTTGTTGACGACGTAAAGAAAGTAATCGATGCGGCGGCGTCAGACGAAAATGTCATCGGAGCCGGGGATCTTCAGGGCGCATTTGAAGATGGAGACCTGGACGGGTTTACGGAAGCTTACGGCACCTATGCTGACGACCTGATCGAAAAAGGGTATGCCATCGATGAAGCTCTGGAGGCTTCCGGGGCACTTAATGAAGAAGGTGAATTTGATTCACCGGACCCCTCAGCTTATGGAACCTGGGTCCCCAGTATCCCGGCGCTGGTGGAGAAGGGGCTGGATGCGATGAACTGTGCGGACTGGCTGAAGAGTCTGATCCTGGACGGTATCATCGCGGGAGTGGGCGCAGTCCTCGGATTTGTTCCCCAGATGCTGATCCTCTTTATCTTCCTGGCAATTCTGGAGGAATGCGGCTATATGGCCCGTGTGGCATTTATCATGGATCGTATCTTCCGGAAGTTTGGCCTGTCCGGTAAGTCCTTTATTCCGGTGCTCATCGGAACCGGCTGTGGCGTGCCGGGGATCATGGCAAGCCGGACCATTGAAAATGAAAGAGATCGTCGTATGACGATCATGACAACGACCTTTATCCCCTGCGGTGCGAAGCTGCCCATCATTTCCCTGATCGCAGCGGCGTTGTTCCACGGTTCGGGACTGATCGCATGGAGCGCATACTTTGTAGGTATCGCGGCAATCGTTCTGTCCGGTATCCTCCTGAAGAAGACAAAGATGTTTGCCGGTGATCCCGCTCCCTTCGTTATGGAGCTGCCGGCATACCACGCTCCGAAGGTGGGGGCGGTCCTCCGTTCCATGTGGGAGCGCGGCTGGTCCTTCATCAAGAAGGCCGGAACCATCATCCTGCTTTCCTCCATTGTGATCTGGGCAGGAAAGTCCTTTGGATGGGCAGAGGGAGCCTTCGGCTTCAACCCGGATATTGCCCTGGAGGACAGTATCCTTGGCAAGATCGGAAGCGGTATCGCCTGGATCTTCGCACCTCTTGGCTTTGATAACATCCGTGCAACCATCGCAACGGTTATGGGGCTGGTTGCAAAGGAAGAGGTTGTGGGCGTGTTCGGTGTCCTGGACTTCGAAGGACTGACACGTCTGGCAGGGTATTCCTTCCTGCTGTTCAACCTTCTGTGCGCTCCCTGCTTCGCGGCCATCGGAGCCATCAAGAGGGAAATGAATTCCGCAAAATGGACCTGGTTTGCTATCGGTTATCAGTGTGCATTCGCATACTTCGTGGCAATGTGCGTATATCAGATCGGCATGCTGATCTCGGGAACCTTCAGTGTATGGACGGTGGTTGCCTTCCTGCTGCTGATCGGCTTCTGCTTCCTGCTCTTCCGTCCGTATAAGGAGAGTCAGAAGCTGGAGATCAGGATGAAGAAGACGGCGTAACGAAGAGCTTTAAGTAAGAAGGAGGACAGGAAAATGAACGGAGTGATTGGAACCGTACTGGTGCTTATAATCCTTCTGGTGATCGTGACGCTGATCATACGTGGAATGCTCCGGGACAAGAGAGCAGGGAAGTCCGTGATCTGCGGCGGAAACTGTAAGACCTGCGGAGGCTGCTGCAGTACCTGCAGGGGCTGTCCGGGCAGTCATGTCAGCAGAAGGACTACAACCGTATAAATGTATGGAACCGACTTCATGCTTCAGATCATGAGGTCGGTTCTTTTTTTGCTGTTTCTTTATGGAATAAGGAGCGGTCGTATGTTATACTCATATTGACGGCTGCAAAATACCGGTCGTATCTTCTTGACAGGGATCCTGATTTTGCGCTGTGAAGAACGAGGAAATATACGGAAATAGGAGGCTTGAACAATGAACAGTGTGGAAATGATGGTATTTAAAGACGGAAAAAACATAAAAGAGGCGGTTCAGGCTACGGACAAGCTGGGGCAGGATGCGGGCCTCGGCAATAAGGAGGTACTGCGCCTGCAGCTTCTGGCGGAGGAGCTTCTTGGTATGATGCAGAGTATCGCCGGAGAGGTAGAAGCAAAGTACAGAGTAGAGCAGGAGGATAAGCATTTTAACCTGATCCTGGATTCTGCGTTAGATATGACGAAGGAAATGCGTAAGACGCTTCTTTCCGTATCCACCACAGGGGAGAATACGGCTGCTAAGGGCTTTATGGGAAAGCTCAGGGATATGATCTATTCAGCGATGCTTCCCAGCGAGACCGGGCCATCCAGTATGTCCATGGGACTGATGAGTATGGGAAGTCCTTCCGCATATTCCACCGGCGAGAATCTGAAATGGTCTATGACGCAGTATATGGCGGAAATGAGGAAAACCGATGCAGAGGAAGCAAAAGGGGCCTGGGATGAACTGGAGAAGTCCATCACGGCAAGCATTGCCGATGATATCAGTATCCGGATCAAGGGATCGAATGTAAGGATCACGATCACGAAAACCTTCGCGTGACCCCGTATATAAAAAGAGCGGCTATGCCGCTCTTTTTAGTTCGCCTCGTCTTCAGCGTAGCTCAGCTCATCCAGCTCGGAATGTACGAACTCGGACCAGCTGTACTGATTCATATAATCCCCGAGATACAGATAGCGGGATTTGCTGCGGTGCTTCAGCCATTCGAACAGATCACACTCCACCTTATCCGAAGCGATGGCCATACTTCCCCGCTGCTTGATGATGATACCCTTCAGCTTCAGATCGGAAAGGGTATTCTGAAGATCCTGCCGCAGGTTGCTGAGGTAGGAGGTCTTTACCTTCGGATCCCCGTCATCCTCCCAGAGGGTGGCGATGATCTCCCCGTTGGAGGTCTGTACCCCTTTGTTATTTACCAGGATGGCCAGGATCTCCTTAGTCCTGGAATATTTAAATGCGATGGGAACTCCGTCGGCAAATATCTCAAAGTTGCCGAAGGTCTGTATAAAGACGCGCTTATGCTTTGCTGCCGCGGTGGGGAAACGAAGCTCACGCATCTCCCCCAGCACATCCTTCTCCTCGGGCGGCAGCAGGATACATCCGCTTGCCCTTAAGTTCATGGCATCAAAGGCATCTGCCCGTTTGGTGGTCATCATGATGAGATTTATGTTGGGATTCAGATCCTTCAGATACCGTCCGAGAAGCAAGCCGTCGATCTCCGGGAGGGCCACATCCAGAAAGGCTGTATCGATCTCCTGGCTTCGGGCGGCAGCCAGGGCGCTGGGGCTGTCCGGAAAGGAGAGGATCGTGGCGTCGGACTGGTGTTTCAGCATGTCCGTAAGCGCATTCCGTGTATGTTTATTTTTCTCGGCTACAAGTATGGTCATCTTCGCACCTCCCCTGCTCAGGACAGCTCGATGGGATGGAGCTGCTGGTTCTTACGCTCCTCTTCCGTCATCAGCAGCGGGTTCCGTTCGCCCACAAGGAGCATATCGCCGCTGTCCTTAACGGATTCGTGAAGCGGGCCGGCCTTCAGATCGGAGATCACCAGGGCGGCAAACCGGTCATAATTATCATCATCGATGACCGGGAAATGATACTTCATCCGATACCAGTGATCGGGATCGAACCCGGCCTGGCCGATATACAACCGGTCGGCGGTGGCTTCCACCTCATCAGGGCCGGCGATACTGTTGCTGTCCGAACCAAGATCATCACAGAACAGCATGGAATAGACATGAAGGATCTGCTCGCGGATGGTGAACTCCTTTCCGCGGACCTCGATCCTCGTATCCATGATCCGGTAATATTCCTCCCGGGCCTCTGGGTCGGTATCAAATCTGCAGATGGCCCGATAAAGCCGACTGCCGATCAGGATCTGTTTTTCCTTTGAAGCGATGTTCTGCACCGGGACAGGATTCTCTTTTTTCTCCATATTCCAATATCCTCCCTCTGTTTTCGGCCTCCCGGTATAGCGGTCCGGTGATTTTGCGATCGCTATACAAAATACAGTTTATTCGATACACGAAAGAAAATCAACGGTTCGGAGGATAAACTTGATTTCCTTTGGTCCAGGCTTTATATTTTTAAAAAACGGATCCTGCGGATCCCTTTGATGAAAATGTATGGTGAAGAGGTTATTTCCATAAAGAAAAGAGGTACGGAAGATGAGAAAAATGCGGATGAAGCTCGTTTCCCTGGTCACGGTGCTGGCTCTTTCTCTCTGCGGCTGCGGGCAGGCAGGTAATGAGGAGGATTATACGGTAAGCTCCGAGCGGGTGGAGCAGGTGAAACAGTCCGGCGACAAGACGCCGGAGGAGATCGTGGCAGGGCTCACAACGGAACAGAAGGCCGCACAGATGGTGCAGCCGGCCATTTATGTGCTGAAGGATGAGCAGATGAAGAAGAACGACTATGGCAGCATCCTTTCCAAGTCGGCGACCATAACTGCAGAGGAGTGGAGAACCACAGTGGATCAGCTGCAGGCGCTGGCCCTTGCCTCGGAAGCCGGTATTCCTTTCATTTACGGGCAGGATGATGTGCACGGCGTGAACTACTGTAAGAATGCGGTGTATTTCCCGCAGAATATCGGCATGGGTGCGGCAAATGATCCCGAGCTCATGTACAGGATCGGCCAGATCACGGCGGATGAGGCGAAGCTCTGTCATATGCTCTGGAACTTTGCTCCCTGTGTGGCGCAGTCCGAAGACCCGAGATGGGGCAGGACCTATGAGAGCTACGGTGCGGATCCGGAGATCATAAGGAGTCTGGGAACGGCCTATACCAGAGGGCTGGTGGACAGCGGCCTGGTGGCCTGCGCCAAGCACTACCTGGGGGACGGAAATGTGGAATACGGAACCGGTGAGAATTCGGATGTTGCCCGTCTGATCGACCGTGGGGACGCTGTAATGACAGAGGAAGAGATCAACACCCTGCTGGAGATCTACCGGGGGCAGATCGAGGCGGGAGTGCAGACCATCATGATCAGCCACAGCGCCTTGAACGGCGTGAAGATGCATGAAAATAAAGAATACATCATGAAGCTTAAGGATGAGATGGGCTTTACCGGGTTTATCGTAAGCGACTGGAATTCCGTGCAGAACACCTCGCCTCAGACCTACCATGATCAGGTGGTTACGGCGGTGAACGCCGGGATCGACATGCTGATGGAGGTCCAGACCTATGATGAAGCAAAGGATATCATCGTTGATGCTGTAGGGAAGGGTGAGATCACAGAGGAACGGCTGAATGACGCCGTGACCCGGATCATTCGTGTGAAGAAGAATGCGGGACTCTTTGACGATCCCATGTGTGAAAGGATGAAGACAGTGCAGACGGATACGGGCAGCAAGGAGTATCGTGCGGTGGCCGAGAAGGCAGTGGAGGAAAGCCTGGTGCTCTTAAAGAACGAAGGAAATGTGCTGCCGTTAAAACCGGGTACCGGCGTATATATCACCGGTCCTGCGGCGAACAATGCCCAGGCCCAGTGCGGGGGCTGGACAGTGGACTGGAACCGCAGCCCGAGAAAGGAGATCGAAGGAGTTACCACCATAGAGGAGGGGTTGAAGCAGAAGGCAGAGGAATTCGGTCTCACCGTGTATACTGATCCGGAGGACAGCAGCAAGGCGGATGTGGTGCTTCTCTGCGTGGGAGAGCAGGCCTATGCGGAGTGGAACGGAGATACGGAGGATCTTCAGCTTACCGGGGCATTGGGTCTTAATGGAAATGCAGAGGCCATGGAGGAAGCCCGTGCATTGGGGAAACCGGTCATTACGCTGATCGTTGCCGGCAGGCATGTGATCCTTGGGGAGGAATACAACCATTGGGATGCGGCAGTGATGTGTTATCTTCCCGGTTCCGAAGGACAGGGTGTGGCAAATGTTCTCTGCGGCAAGTCCCATTTCCGCGGAAAGCTTCCCAGCCCCTGGTACGGATCGGTGGATCAGATCCATACAGAGGAGTGTTTCCTGCCTCAGGGATATGGATTAAGCGATTAAGCATCGTACGAACCGCAGGGATACAGATTAGGCGTAGTACGAACTGGATGAAAGAGGATCAAAAAAACGTGATAGGTCATATAAACGATATAAGGATTAAGAAAAAGATATAATGATTTTCACAAACTCCTTATACTGAAAACAGCTTTTTTCGGCAAAATATACAAAGAAAGGAGTCGTTTGTATGACAAAAACGAAACTGATGGCAAAACGCAGAGCATTTGCAGTGGTTCTCGGTATGTCCATGGCTGTGCCCATGACCGTTCCGGCTGTTCCGGCTATGGCAGCAGAGAATGACATTGCGGACGCTTATGCCGACGAGGGGTATGAACTTGTCTGGAATGACGAGTTTGACGGAGATGCCCTGAACACAGATGACTGGAATGTGGAGCTTCATGATCCGGGCTGGGTCAATGCGGAGCTTCAGCGTTACACCTCTCTGGAGGAAGGAAACATTGAGGTTAAGGACGGTGCCCTTAAGATCTACCCGAAGGCTGAGGAGAAGCAGAAGGCGGAAGGAGAGGTGGATGTCCTCAATGGTGCCGGATTTGACGGCAGCTGGACCGGAGCCGTTCCATCGGAAGGCAAGGCTACTGTCAATATAAGCAGTATCGGTGCTAATCCCTGGGATGTTCAGCTGATGAAGGGCGACCTTCCGCTTATTGAAGGACATAATTACAGGATCTCCTTTAAGGCATCGGCTGCAGAGGAGAGAGATGTCCGCGTCGGTGTGGTAGAAACTGTAAACTATCAGGGCTTTAGTGCTGAATTTTCGGTAGGACCCACGGAAGCCGAGTATTCCTACGAGTTCTCCATGGGCGTATGTGATCCGGATAAAGGTGCGATCCAGTTCAATCTCGGTAATCTGGGCGACGGATTTAACAGCGTTGCAACTACCGTTGTTTTCTCGGATATCAAACTGATCGATCTGTCCGAAAGCGGATCTTCCGCCGAGCTTTTTACGGGTAATACATTTGATGACAGCTGGGGTGGATCTGCGAACAGTCAGGTAGTTGACGGGAAAGCGCTGCTTACCTATTCAAGCTTGGGTGCTAATCCCTGGGATGTTCAGTATCAGAAGGCCGGTCTTGCACTGATCGAAGGCCATGAGTATCAGATCTCGGTTAAGGCTAAGGCTGGTGAAGCAAGAGATATGCGTATTGGTGTCGTTGAGACCAATAACTATCAGGGGAAGTCGTGGGATGTTGACCTGACCACGGATGAGACCGAGTATACCTTCACCTTTACCATGGGCGTATGCGCCGAGAATAAGGGTGCTGTTCAGTTCAGTCTCGGAGATCTCGGAAACAATAAGAGCGTGATCACACCTGTTGAGCTTTCAGAGGTTTCATTGATCGACCTTACGGTAGCGGCTGAAGAGGGATCGGATGAACCGAATGTAATGACCGATTACGATTACACCTCCGGTCGTGTAAATACACAGAATAAGCATGATTTTGTTTACGGTCGTTTTGAAGCAAGCGTCAGAGTCCCCAAGGGTATGGGCTATCTTCCCGCATTCTGGCTGATGGCTACCGATGAGGATGACTATGGCGCATGGCCGCTCTGCGGCGAGATCGATATCATGGAGGTAATGGGACAGGATGTGACCAAGTCCTATCACACCATTCACTACGGTGCACCTGAGCATGCAGAGGATCAGGGAACTCTTGTTCTTGACGAGGCGGTGTCTTCCTTCTATGACGATTATCATAAGTTCGTTCTGGATTGGGAGCCGGGACGTCTTGTATGGTACGTGGATGATGTCAAGGTTCATGAAACAAGCAACTGGGCTACGGGAAAGGATGAGGAAAGTGTTCTTACCTACCCCGCTCCGTTTGATCATGAGATGTATGTGATCCTGAATCTGGCTGTCGGCGGCAGCTGGGTGGGTTATCCGGATCAGGCAGCGGTAGAGGATATGG
>JAGBNH010000042.1 GCA_017634475.1 Eubacterium sp. | reverse complement strand
TACGGAATTGCTGGCCACATCATAGAACTTCCGCCAGCGTCCCGGTTCCACGGGAACATTCTTCTCCGCCAGATGCCGGAACATATCATCGATGGGTTCAGGCCTTCCGTAGTAATAGCCCTGGATCCGTCCGCAGCCGATCCCCTTCAGGAAGTCCAGCTGCTCCTTCGTCTCAACGCCCTCTGCCAGAGTCCTGGTTCCGATGGCCTTTGCCATGGAGACCGCAGCCTTCATGATATCCTTGGACTTTTCCGTAAAGGAGGACAGGAAGCGCATATCCAGCTTCAGCATATCAAAATCATAATCCTTAAGGAGCGTCAGGGAAGAATAGCCGCTGCCGAAATCATCCATCCAGATCTCATACCCCGCACCGCGGAATCGTTCGATCACATCCCGCATAAGCTCCTCATCCGAAGCGATCATGCTCTCGGTGATCTCGAAATGGATATAGTCCTTGGGGATCCCGTACTTGGAAACCGCTTCCTCCACTACCTGCAGCATATCGCACATGATGAAATCCAGCCGTGAGAAGTTCACGGAAACCGGGACGATGGGCTTCCCGGAGACCATACGCTCCTGGATACACCGGCAGACCTTATCCACCACATAGCAGTCCAGCTTGGTGATCTCCCTCTCCTTCTCCAGGATCTCAATGAACCTTCCCGGAAGCAGGAAGCCGATCTCCGGATCATCCCAGCGGACCAGAGATTCCATGCCGCAGAGCTGTCCGGTCAGGGACCGGATCACCGGCTGGTAATACAGCTTGATCCAGTCATTGGCAATGGCTTCATCCACCTTACGGATCACATATTCCGTGGTGGTGATCTCCTCTGCCAGCTTCTCCGAATACTCCACCATATTGGTCTTGGATTCATATTTTATATAGTCGCAGGCCACCTTCGCGATGGAAATGGCGGACTCCACGTTCATTTCCTTCTTGTCTTCAAACCGGTAGATCCCTACCTTGCCGGTAACATTGTACTCGATCCCGTAGTTCTCCAGAAATTCTTCTTCCGCCTTCTTCACCCGCTGCTGCAGCCGGTCATAATGAGCGAAGACAACAAAATGATCATCTCCCAGTCTGGCCACGAAGGAATCCCCCACATGGCGGCTCAGACACTCGGCTACGGTCTTCAGGCACCGGTCACCCTCGCCCACGCCCTTGTTGATGTTCAGGAGCTTAAAGTTCACCAGATTGATGTAGGCAATGGCATAATCCTGCAGCTTCCTCCGCTCAGTCTTGCGGATCATTTCCGCCACGTAATTGTGAAACTCCACATTTCCGTAAAGACCGGTGACCGGATCGATGCCCGAGCCCTGGGTATCAAACTCCCGGGAGACCACGAAGACATAGAAGATATCCCCCTCCTCAGGATCCGACACCAGCATCCAGTGATCCTCCACCAGACGTTCATTTCCCTTCTTGGTGAGGATCTTGAAAATGATATGCCCGGAACGGTTCAGGGTGCCGCTGACCGTGAGATCGATATTCCGGAGAACAGCGTCCCGCTGCTCTTCCACAATCACGCCTTCGAAGCTGTTCCCCACATATTCGGCAAATTCCTCATAATCCTCACATTCAAAAAGACGGACCATATTCTGGTTCGCAAAAAGAAGCTCATGCCCCTCTGCCGCCCGGTAGGCAAAAGCCCCACCGGACATGCGTTCCGTAAAATGCTCCGTCAGATTCTGATGTGGTTTTTTCATTGATCTATCATTTTCCAAAGTCGGATCTGCATCATCCGCCCGGATCTCCTCTTCCCTGATTTCGTTATTATCCCGCTCTTCCATATTCTTTTCTCCATTTCTCCTACTGAAAAGTGAGATGCAACACTTTCATTCTACCATATCCAAAGTGTTATGAACAGGGGAAAGATGATCCGATCTAATTGATCCGGTGGAAACCATCCGGTAAATCCGTTATATTTCACGGGACCGGTTTTACTTCACAGGACCGTTTTTCTTCTCTTCAGCGTCGTACTTTCTGCAGAGCTCGTTGATCTCGTAGCTCAGGTGGCTGTTCTGCCACATGGTGGCTGCTCTGCTGCCTGCTGCACTGAGGGCGCTGTTTACCTTGGACAGATCGTCCTTTCCCTGGAAGCTGTAGGTAACGCCGAAGCAGAGGGATACTGCCATGGCTACCAGTGTTACCATGCTGAACATGAAGAGGAGGATCACAAAGGCGAGAACCGGCATACGGAACTTCTCGATCCCGTTCTGCGAAACCACCAGATCATTCTCTACACTCTTCCTGAAGAGCTTCTTCAGGAAACCCCAGAACCCACAGGAAGTCTTCCTTCCGGGATACACATGCTCATAATCATAATAGGGACGCGGATCCTGAAGGGGTCGGCTGTACTGTTTGGAATGTCCCAGGCGCTCCAGATATACCATGGCGTCTACCAGGCTTCCGCCACATGCCTTCAGGGCATCTCTTGCTTCCTCAAAACTCACATTTGCGCGTGCCGTAAGCAGTTCAGCTTTCTCGAATTCAGTCATTGTTCCATCCTCCTTGATCTTATCTATGGTCTCAGCCGGTGTCCGGCGTTTCTTTGTTCCTTACGAGACCTATAGTAACAGGAAAAAATGAATGAATCTTTTGAGAAAGATTAATAAATGATTAATTCTGAAAATTCGCTAATCCGTATATTCCACGTGATTCTTTCCGTTATTCTTGCCCTTGTAGAGCCGTTTATCCGCACAGGAGATCACCTTATCCACATCCGCTCCGGGGCTCGCTTCACAGACGCCGAAGGTCATGGTGACATGAAGAGCGGATCCTCCGAATACAAAGGTGTGCTCCTGAATGGTCTGCACCACCTTCTGAAAATCAGGGAGTCCCTCCTCCAGGTTCACCGCCGGAGCAAGCACCAGAAACTCTTCACCGCCCCAACGGGCGATGCGGCATTTCCCCGGGAAGTTCTCCTTCAGCAGTTCAGCCACTCTGGACAGGACAATATCTCCGAAATCATGGCCAAAGGTATCATTTACATGCTTAAAATCATCGATATCGCCGATGCCGATCACATAGGGCAGACCTGTTGCTTCGCTTTCGGTTGTATTCTTCTTCAGATCCTCATTCATGGCCCGCCGGTTGAACAGCTTGGTCAGCGGATCC
>JAGBNH010000041.1 GCA_017634475.1 Eubacterium sp. | reverse complement strand
GTTCACACTCGCCATGGCGAGTGTTGCCGCGACAAGCTATGCTCTACGCTGCCGCGAGCACGGCACCGGAAGGCTATGCATTGTCCTCAGAATGACAGCAGGTCCGATAACCTTGCAAACTGCTCCAGATTCAGCGTCTCGCCTCTCACTGTGGCCGAAAGCCCCATTTCCGAAAGGGCAGCTTCTATCTTCTCCCGGTCCAGTCCCAGAGACGGTTCATTCCGAAGGCTGTTCACCAGGGTTTTCCTCCGTTCGTTGAAGGATGCCCGGATCAGCCGAAACATATATTTTTCATCCCGAACCTCCACAGGCGGTGCTTCCCGCCGGGTAAGCCGGATCACTGCCGAACCCACCGCCGGCCGGGGCATGAAGCAGTTGGGCGGTACATTTGCCGCAAGGTATGTCTCTGCATAATACTGCACGGCAAGGGAAAGGGCCCCGTAGATCTTGGTCCCCGGCGCGGCAGCCATCCGTTCCGCCACCTCTTTCTGGATCATGACGGTGATGGATTCTGCGGGGACACCGCCCTCCAGCAGTCCCATGATGATGGGGGTGGTGATGTAGTAGGGCAGATTCGCCACGATCTTGCAGGTCTTTCCTTCACCGATCATATCGGAAATGTTGCATTTCAGGATATCCTGATTGACCACCGTCACATTTTCGTATTCCTGCAGCGTATCCTCCAGGATCGGCAGCAGCTGCCGGTCGATCTCCACCGCATAAACCTTTCCCGCTGCTTCCGCCAGATACTGGGTAAGGGTTCCAATGCCCGGGCCGATCTCCACCACCGTATCCTTCTCCGTGATCTGTGCTGCTGCAAGGATCTTCCGGATCACATGGTCATCGATGAGGAAATTCTGCCCGAATTTCTTCTGAAAATGAAAATTGTATTTCTGTATGGTTTGTATCGTAACCTGCGGGTTACTGAGTTTATTCATATCGTCCATTTATTCTTTCACCTTTGTATCTGTCCCATCCAAGTGCCCGGCCCGGCTGGCAGAGCACCATTATGCCGGATCAATGTAACTCAGTCCTTAACCCCGTACAGGCTGCAGGAATTCTCCCATACCTGCGCTGCCACCGAGTCTATGTCGATCCCCTTGATCTCCGCGATCTTCTCCGCAAAAAGCTGAAGATTGGTGGAATCGTTCCGTACGCCTTTCTTCCCTTCCGGCGAAAGATAGGGGCAATCCGTTTCCAGCACCAGCCCGGATAAAGGTACCGCCTCCACCACCTCCCGGAGCCGTCTTCCGGTCGTATAGGTGATCACGCCGCCGATCCCCAGAAAGAAGCCCAGCTTCAGAAACCGAAGCGCCATTTCCCTGCTGTAAGAATAGCAGTGGAGCACGCCGCCGTACACTCCCGCGTCTTCCTCCGTCAGGATGTTCAGGGTATCCTCCGCCGCATCCCTGGAGTGGATCACCACGGGAAGCTTTGCCGCCTTTGCCATCCGAAGCTGCTCCCGGAAGAACGCCTTCTGCAGCTCCCTGTCCGGTCCTTCCTCCGAAGCTCTCCGGTGATAGTCCAGACCGATCTCTCCGACAGCGGCTATCCTTTCCTCTTCGGCAAGGGCACGCAGTGTCTCCAGATCCTCTTCTCCGGCACTGTTCACGTAGGACGGATGGATCCCCGCCACTGCCACATGCCGTGGGTCCTCTGCAGCCATTTCCACAGCCCGAAGGGAAGTCATCAGATCATACCCCACCACGGCATCCCGAAGAACCCCCGCCTCCCGGATCTTCTCCATCACAGATGCCAGATCCTTCTGAAAAACGGGATGATTATAATGGGTATGGGTGTCAAAAAAACGGTATTTCATTTCTTCCCCATTCTTTCTCTGCCGTGATCACTTCTCCTTGTGTTTTGCCGCCTTCTCACCTATAATGTAGGAAATGTTCCGGGGGCATGCTACATTATAGCAAAGGGCACCCGGATCTGCCAACAGAAAATAATACGG
Source organism: Eubacterium sp. (assembly GCA_017634475.1). Classification (GTDB taxonomy): domain Bacteria; phylum Bacillota; class Clostridia; order Lachnospirales; family Lachnospiraceae; genus Eubacterium_Q. The sequence goes on along the minus strand of JAGBNH010000041.1, from coordinate 5,356 downwards.
AGGAAAAACCATTGATCAATGCATTTTACAGGGAAATGACCGGCAAGGAGTCGGTCATCCGTCAGTTTTTTGATTTCAGCCGGAAGAGAGCCGCAGAGCTTGGCCCGGACAGCGTCTTCAACTTCTCCATCGGAAATCCGTCGGTTCCCGCCCCGGATTCCGTAACGAAGCGCTTTGAAGAGCTTCTTCGCACCGAGGATCCCGTATCCCTTCACGGCTACAGCCCCACACTGGGCCTGCCTTCCACGAAGGCTGCCATCGCCGAATCCCTGAACCGGAGATTCGGCATGAACTATACCCCGGAACTGATCTTCCCCACTTCCGGGGCCGCCGGTGCGCTTTCCCATGCCCTCCGTGCAGTCACGAAGCCGGGAGACGTGGTGATCACCTTTGCCCCTTATTTCCCCGAGTACATCCCTTATGTTACGGGAACCGGCGCAGAGCTTAAGGTGGTTCCGGCAGACCCCTCCACCTTCCAGATCAATTTTGAAAAGCTTATGGAAATGTTCAGCCCGGAGGTTTCCGCGGTACTGATCAATTCCCCCAATAATCCCTCCGGCATCGTCTACACAACAGAGACCATCGACCGGCTGGCTAAGCTGCTCACCGAAAAGGAGAAGGAATACGGTCATGAGATCTTCCTTATTACCGATGAGCCCTACCGTGAGATCGTTTTTGAAGGAACGGATTCTCCCTTTATCTCCGCGCATTACGACAATTCCATCTGCTGCTACTCCTTCAGTAAATCTCTGTCCCTTCCCGGTGAACGTATCGGCTATGTGGCAGTGAACCCGAAGGCACATGACGCAGAGAAGCTGGTGCCCATGTGCGGACAGATCTCCCGGTTCACCGGACATAACTGCCCCTCTTCCCTGATGCAGAGGGTCATTGAGACCGAGCTGTATAACACCAGCGATCTGTCCATTTATGAGAAGAATGCAAACCTGCTCTACGACGCCCTGACCGACATCGGTTATTCCATCGTTCGGCCCGGCGGAACATTTTACATGTTCCCCAGATCGCCCATAGCAGATGCAAATGAATTCTGCTGGACCGGCGCAAGAGAACTGGGACTCATCATCGTTCCCGGCGACTCCTTCGAGTGTCCCGGACACTTCCGGATCTCCTACTGCGTCCCCACGGAACAGATCGAGAAGGCCATCCCGCTCTTCGAGACGCTGTACCGCCGTTTCACAGAATAATCCTTGAGTTTTCTTTCCCGTTTCGCTATAATTATGTAGTTATGGTTTCGGCCAGCTTTATGCCGGAGCATAATGGCTATCACTACCAACTGGAGGTTACTCATGGATATTACCAATGCGGCAGAGCAGGGGCCCAAGCGTTACGCCGGGATCCTTGTTCATCCCACATCCTTCCCCAGCCCTTACGGGATTGGAGATCTGGGACAGGGTGCCTATGATTTTATTGACTTTTTACAGCGGTCCGGAATGACTGCATGGCAGGTGCTCCCGCTGGGACATACCGGCTTCGGAGATTCTCCGTATCAGCCCTTTTCTTCCTTCGCAGGACAGCCCTATATCATCAGTCCGGATCATTTAAAGAAGCTCAAGCTCCTTTATGACTCGGATTTTCAGAACATGCCGGTGTGGAACCCGGAAAATATTGATTACGGCGACGCCATTTCCTTCAAGACGACCCTGCTCCTGCAGGCCTATGACCGCTTTATGGATCCGGAGATAAAGGACGGATTCTCCGGCGATCCGGAGCTGATGAAGAAGTACGAGGACTTCTGCGCCACAAGCTCCTGGCTGGACGACTATGCGCTGTTCATGGCCGGCAAGGATTACCACGAGGGCGCTCCCTGGTATCTGTGGGACGACGATCTGAAGAATCCCACGAAGACCCAGCGTAAGACCTGGGAAGAAAAGCTTTCCAGAGAGATCGGCTATTACAAATTCATCCAGTTCCTGTTCTACTATGAGTGGATGGAAGTGAAGAAATACGCCAACGACCGGGGCATCTCCATCATCGGCGACATCCCCATCTTCGTTGCCTGGGACTCCGTGGATGTCTGGGTGAACAAGAAGCTCTTCTGTCTGGATTCCGAGGGCTACCCCACCGTGGTGGCCGGAGTTCCGCCGGATTATTTCTCCGCTACCGGTCAGCTCTGGGGCAATCCGCTCTACAACTGGAAGGAGCATACGAAGACCCGTTACGAATGGTGGTTCAACCGGATCCGTCACCAGCTGACGCTGACGGACTTTCTCCGGATCGACCACTTCCGCGGCTTTGATAAATACTGGGCGGTTCCTTACGGCGAGGAAACAGCCATTAACGGAAAATGGATCGAGGCGCCGGGTGAGAATTTCTTCACCATGCTGGAGGCAACTCTGGGTTATCATATGCCCATCATTGCCGAGGACCTTGGTGAGATCGACCGCTCCGTCATCGAGCTCCGTGACCGTTTCGGTTTCCCGGGCATGAAGATCCTGCAGTTCGCTTTTGAGAATCCGAACGAGAATCATTTCCTTCCCCACAATCACATCCGCAACTGCGTATGTTACACGGGAACCCACGACAACGATACCACCCTGGGCTGGTACAAGAACACCTATGAAGCCTCCCGGGATAAGCTTCGTCGTTACTACAGCACGGATGCCAGTGATATCTGCTGGGTAATGATCCGCGCATGCTTCGGCTCCGTGGCCAATATGGCCATCGTCCCCATGCAGGATGTACTGGAGCTGGACAGCTGGGCACGGTTCAACCGTCCGGGTATCGCCGGCGGAAACTGGTCCTGGCGCTTTAAGAAAGAGGACTTAACCGAACATCTCGCACACCGCCTCTTTGAAACGGCTAAAATGTTCGGTCGTTAATTTCGCATTGTAATAGATCGGATACAGAAAGGAGGAGTTCCATGCTTCGACTTATATTTGCGCTTCTTTGGACTGTGCTCTCCATGCTGTTCTCTGTTCCGCTCCATCTGTACTGGAAACACATTGCAAAGAAGGATCCGCCGAAGGCATGGCGGAAATCCAAGGGCTTTATCAGCGGCTTCTTTAAGGGTGTAACCTTCTTTGCAGGTACAAAGGTAGAGATCCGGGGTGCGGAGAACCTTCCGCCGGCAGATAAAGCCGCGCTGTTTGTGGGAAATCATCGCAGTTACTTTGATACCATCATCCTGCAGCCCATCGTAAAGGGGCCTTTGGGATTTGTGGCAAAAAAAGAATTCGAATCCTATCCCCTTCTTCCGATGTATATGAAGGATATGGGAAGTATCTTCCTGGACCGGGATAATCTCCGGGCCAGTCTGAAGACCATAAATGACGGTACCGAGCGGATGGAAAAAGGTCTTTCTCTGGGACTCTTCCCGGAGGGAACACGTAACCACGGCGAGGAGCTCCTTCCCTTTAAGGCCGGCGGATACCGCATGGCTGAAAAATCCGGCTGTCCCATCATCCTGATGGGGCTCACCAATTTCGGTAAGATCTTCGAGGAAAACAAGTTCCATTTCCTCCGTAGACGTCATGTCATCATCGAATTTGACAAGCCGGTATATCCCAGCGAGATGGACAAGGATCAGCGTAAGGAATTCTACGACAATATCCCGGTCCGTATCCAGGAAATGCTGGACGAGCATAAAAAGAGTTTACAAAAATAGCACCAATTTGCAGTTAGAAAGGATATTCCCCCCATGTTTTGGATCATTATCGGTATCGTGCTGGTTGTACTGATCGGTGTCATGGTCACCCTGTACATCCTCGGCAACAAGATGCAGAAGAAACAGATGGATCAGCGCGAGCAGATCAACGCTGCCGCACAGCCCACATCCATGTTCATCATTGACAAGAAGATCATGCCGTTAAAGGAAGCCAAGCTTCCCAAGCAGGTCATGGATCAGATGCCCAAGAGGTATCAGAAGGCCAAGCTTCCCATCGTAAAGGCTAAGGTCGGGCCTCAGGTAACCACCCTGATCTGCGATGAGGCCATTTACGAGGACGTACCCAAGCACGGTGAGGTTAAGGCCATGGTAAGCGGTATCTACCTTGTCAGCGTACGTACACTGCATTCCAAGACCAGAAAGCTTCAGCAGCAGGAGGAGTTTGACGAGAAGGGCAAGAAGCGGAAGAAGACCATGCGCGAGAAGATGATCGCACGTCAGGCTGAGTACCAGAAGCAGCTGGCTACCCAGATGGAAAACCGCAAGACAAAGGAACAGGAAAAGGCCGAAAAGGCAAAGGCAAAGAAAGATCGGGAGAGGGCAAAGAAGATTGTCGACTAACCAGACCGAACCGAATACAAAAAGACGCGTTGGGGGACTGTCGCTGTTACTTGCGGCAGCCCCCGTTCTTTTGGCGCTCTTTCTCTCCATGATCGCCTACTTCGCCGGCTTCTTCCTCAGCATGTGGAACGATAAGATCGGCACCGGCACCTCCACTGCCGCTGCTACCCTGACTCCCTCCGACGAGGGCTGGGTCTACCTGATCCAATACCTGCTGTTCATCATTTTCTTCGGAACCTGGTACTGGTATCTCAACACAAAATCCACCCACATCCATGCGAAGATAATCAATGAGGAAATAGAAAACGGAACGCTTCCGAAGACAAGGAAGAAGCGTCCTCTCCCCCCCTGGAATCCCGTGAAGTACTGGGGTATGCGGCTTCCCTGGCTTATCGCCCTGGGATTCGCCATTCAGCTGGCCGGCTCTGCGGTGATCATGATCTTCTCCAACGCCTTTCCGGACACCTTCTCCGCATATAAGGAGCTGGTACAGTCCATGGTGGGAACCGAAACCGACTGGAAAACCATCATTGCCGTAGTGCTTCTTGCTCCCATCGGCGAAGAGCTGTTATTCCGCGGCGTTTCCTACACCTACGCCCGGCACGCCCTCCGGCCCACAGCCGCCATTATCTTCCAGGCGGTGCTCTTCGGTGTTTACCACGGCAACCTGATCCAGTTCTTCTACGGAACTCTGATCGGGATCCTGTTTGGCTTTCTCCGAAAGCAGTCTGGAAGCATTATCCCCGGCCTTGTCCTGCACGTCATCATCAACAGCTCCGCTTATCTGATCCCCGCATCCTGGCTGGAAAATGTACCAAAATCCGCCCTCATGCTGCTGGTGGCAACCGCCGTGATCATCCCCTGCTGCCTGATCCTGCTGGCAAGAAGGGAACACAAGAAACCGGCTTCAAAACAATCGCGATAAAACAGCCGTGATAAAACACGCAGATAAAAACAACCACACAAAAAAGAGGACCGTTCCCGGGATACCACACCCGCCAAACAGTCCTCTTTTCTTTTATATAACGGTCACCCTTCTTCGATCACCTTTCTTCCGCCATCTCGATCAGCTCTACCACGTAATCCCTCATGGAATGCCCGGCCTTCTCCATT
>JAGBNH010000040.1 GCA_017634475.1 Eubacterium sp. | reverse complement strand
TGCCTTGATCCCATCCATGGAACCACCCCGTTTCGCTATGTCCCTCTGTCCACAAATGCTGTAACAAAAGATCAGCCTTCATCCTCAATATCCGTCAGGTCTTCCTTCGGATGTTTTGCCCTGCTTACCAGCTTCTCCGCATCGGAATCCGTCAGATCTCCTGCCGGTTCTCCCCCATTCCTTCTGTCCTCCGGACGAATGGGACGCCGCGGTCTTCCTTCCGCTCCTTCCTCCGGGCGGATCGGACGACGCGGTCTTCCTTCTGCTCCATCCTCCGGACGGATCGGGCGACGCGGTCTTCCTTCCGGTCCCTCCTCCGGGCGGATCGGGCGGCGCGGTCTTCCTTCTGCTCCATCCTCCGGGCGGATCGGGCGACGCAGTCTTCCTTCCGCTCCTTCCTCCGGGCGAATGGGACGACGCGGTCTTCCTTCTGCTCCATCCTCCGGACGGATCGGGCGACGCGGTCTTCCTTCCGCTCCTTCCTCCGGGCGGATGGGACGGTGAGGTCTTCCTTCCGCTCCTTCCTCCGGACGGATCGGGCGACGCGGTCTCTCTTCATTTCCATCTTCCGGACGGATGGGACGACGCAGTCTCTCTTCCTCAGTCCGAACAGGCGCTGCCTTCTGCCCCGGAAGAAGGATCTCCTCCTTATTCTCGCTCCGGGAGATATTTCGCTCTTCATCTCGAGCTGCAGGGGCTTCGCCGCCGTTTACTCTGCGGGTCTCTTCCTCACCTGCTTGAGAAGCAGCCATCCGTCTTGCTCTTTCCTCCGGTGAAAGAGGTGTTCTTCTTTCCGGAGCAGGAGCGCCCTTGCCGGATGCTTTCTTCTTCTTGACGGGAGCATCCAGCTTCGGCACGGCCTTCACATAGTAATAGTATTCATCATCTTCAAACTGGACTCGCTGGGTATGTTTGAAATCCAGCACGCCCTTGGCGGTCGTTACCACCAAACCTACAAGGACACCGATCAGTGATCCTGCCATACAGGAGGACATATCCGGTGTCAGCTCCAGTACCTTTGCGGTGATCAGATAGAAGATCACATTTAAGAAACCGCCGCCCACAATGGCTGCGTAACGGGCAAAGGGATAGGAGAACTTCTGCAGAACAGAGGTTGCTACTACGGTGAGCATGAATACCAGCATGATCATCAGCAGTTCCTTGTTCTTGAGAATATGGTCAATGTAGTACTGAAGTGTCTCTACTTCTTCTTTCTTTGCCGCCATCTGCAGCATATTTGCAACGGTCCTTGTATGGATGCTGAATTCATACAGCACTACCCCCAATGCACAGGGCACTGCACCGCCTATACCCACAAAGATCGCTGCCAGCATCGGTGCCAGGAATGGCATGCCGATCATATAACAGAGCGGCACCATAAAAAGCACATAAGAGCATTTCGGGAAGAAACGCAGATAAATGCAGTAGCTCAGCAGGAATAACAACAGATAGGACAGTCCCACCTCGAGGGTGAGGCTGAAGCAGTTCACTCCGATCAGTGCTCCGGTAAAGAACATAAGGAACCCGTCCGGAAGCATGGCGCAAAGAACGGCCAGAAGGAGCAGTACCGTCTCCCGGCTTGTGATCTCCACGTAATTAAACATGGTCCGAACGCTGTGGAACACCAGATAGCACCAGCCAAATTTCAGGATAGGGAACAAGATCTCCTCGTATTTCCGGAGGAACTCCCGTATATTATTTTTTACGTTTATGAGTGTCTTCATTCCCTACAGTCTCCCTTCGTCTTCCAGAGACGCGTGAGCCGGTTCTTCATTGTTCTCAGTCTCTTCGTTTTTATCCGTATCGCTTTCCGTTTCCGTATTGCCCGTTGCGTCATCCTCGGCTCCGGCATTTCCGGACTCGGTGTTTTCTGCATTGCTACTTTCTGTTCCGGTGTTATCAGACTCAGTCTTATCTGTTTCGTTACTATCTGTAGCGGTGATATCTGCACCGGCATTTCCGGATTCGTTTTTTTCCGTTTCATTACCTTCTGCACCGGAATTTCCGGACTCAGCGTTTTCTTTCTCGAAGCTTTCTTTCACGGAAGATACCTCTGTAGAGTCATCTGCCTCTTCCATATCCGGGTCTTCGTATCCTTCCCCGGCCTTCTTCCGTTCGAAAATACTCTTCTTACCCGCACGATTGGTAATGTTGTACTCGATCTGTCCCAGTTCTTCACCGCCGATCCCGTCCTTCACCTGAACAATACCGGTTTCGATCTCCTGTCTTGATGCGTGCCGTTCTTCCCATTTCAGGAAACGTTTCAGGTTCCGGTTATATCGGATCAGTCCCTTCTTGGCCAGCTGGAACCGGATATGATAGACAACGAATGCATAGATATAAAGGATTACTGCGAATCCGAGATAGCCAAACATCAGCTTCCCGATGATATCAAAGTAATCCATGGTATTGATCTCACGAAGCAGTTCCTGGAAACGATAGAGGATGTACATTGCAACCACGGACCAATAGGTCAGCGTAGCCACCACAAGCGTACGAAGACAGCCATACCTCACGTAGTCTTCCCTGAAGTAATGACTGAGAACCAGTTCGTCATGCTCCTGTTCTTTTTCGTAGATACTGATCTGCGTCATCAGGCGGATCTTCTCTTCATCCAGCATGGGATAATCCTCCGACAAAAAGCGTTTCTATAGAAAAACACACTTAATCTATTTTATGTTATCTACATTGATAAATCAAGTTTTTTCTATCCTTAACATAAGGTCTTATCACATCCGGAAAAAGGCATGTGCCGCCGTGAATGGCGGAAGCTATGCTTCCTGACCCTCCACAGCGGCACATTTTTAATCTTATGTAAACAAGTTAGATCTGATCTACGATCTCAAGCGTATGCTCCTTGTTCATTTTTACGCAAAGATCCACGAATTCCTGAAGGGGAATACCGTTCATCTGCTTATTTCCGCGGACATTGACAGAGACCTTCTCTTCCTCCGCTTCCTTGTCACCCAGAACCAGGATATACGGCTCCTTGTACTTCTTGAAGCCCTTGATCTTGGTCTTCATGTTCTCATCGCTGTAATCAGCCTCTACGCGAATGCCTGCCGAACGCAGTGCCTTCTCCACCTTCCTGGCATACTCGTTGTGCTCCGGACGGATGGGAACGATACCCACCTGATAGGGAGAAGCCCAGAAGGGGAATGCCCCCTTGAAGTTCTCAATGATGATACCGATGAAGCGCTCGAAGGAACCGAAGATAGCCCGATGGATCATTACCGGCCGCTTCTGTGTTCCGTCAGGTGCGATGTAACGAAGATCGAAGTTCAGCGGGAGCTGGAAATCCAGCTGGATGGTACCCATCTGCCACTCACGGCCGATACAGTCCTTCATCTTCAGGTCGATCTTCGGTCCGTAAAATGCACCGTCGCCCTCGTTGATCTCGTAATTGCCCTCACCGTACTTCTTGTCCAGGATACGCTTCAGGGAAGCCTCAGCCTCATCCCAGAGCTCGGGAGCACCCATGAAGTCCTCGGGACGGGTGGACAGCTCAGCCACATAGGTCAGGCCAAAGGTCCCGTAGATCTTCTCGGCGATATCCATGATGTCAGAGATCTCAGACTCGATCTGGTCCTCCATAAGGAAGGTGTGATCATCGTCCTGATGGAACATCTGCACACGGAACAGACCATTCAGCTCACCGGACTTCTCCCGGCGATGGATGACCTGAGTCTCGCTATAGCGGAGGGGCAGCTCCTTGTAGCTGTGCATTGCATTTTTAAATACGTTGATGGAGTTGGGACAGTTCATGGGCTTCAGCGCATATTTGATATCTGTCTCGATCTTCTCCTCATCGGTTTCCTCATCGATAAAGGCATTGGTCGCCAGGAACATATTCTCCTTGTAATGTCCCCAATGTCCTGAGGTCTCCCAAAGGGTCTTATGATTCAGTACCGGAGAGAGGATCTCCTGATAACCGTACTCCTCGTGCAGCTCACGCCAGAAGGTAAGCAGTGCATTGTAGAGCTTGAAGCCCCGGGGCAGCCAGTAGGGCATGCCGGGTGCAGTCTCGTCGAACATGAAGAGCTCCTGCTCCTTGCCCAGCTTCTTGTGATCACGCTCCATAGCTTCCTTGATCAGGTTTAAATGTGCCTTCAGCTCATCCTTGCTGGGGAATGCATACATGTAAATACGCTGCAGCATATCCCGCTTCTCATCTCCGCGCCAGTATGCGCCGGATGCGGAACGGATCTGGAATGCGGTGTTCATCAGCTCCTGGGAATTAGAGACATGAGGTCCGCGGCAGAGATCCACATAGTCGTCACCGGTGTAGTAAACCGTGATGATCTCATCCTCCGGCAGCTCATTGATGAGTTCTACCTTGAAGCGCTGATCCTTGAAGATCTCCAGAGCCTCAGCCCGGGTCACTTCCTTTCTTGTCCAATCCTCACGGCGCTTGATGATCTCACGCATCTTGTCCTCAATGGTTTTGAAATCATCCTGTGTTACCGTTCTGGGCAGCTCGAAATCATAATATGCTCCGTCTGCGATCTGGGGTCCGATGGTGATCTGTACATTTTCCTTGCCAAAGATCTCCATCACTGCCTTTGCCATCACGTGGGCCAGTGAATGCCGGTACACGCTGAGGAAAAACTCCTTCTTTTCGTCCTTGTCCATTTTTGTCCTCCTTTATTTCGGGATTCTTCGTCGCTTACGCTCCTCAGAATGACAGACCTGTGTCATCCTGAGCCCCTCAGAATGACAGACCCGTGTCATCCTGAGCCCCTCAGAATGACAGACCCGTGTCATCCTGAGCCCCGCAGGGGCGAAGGATCTTATTTAACAGTAAAAAAATAAGCCCTGACCTGCCGTAAGGCAAGTCAGGGACGAATATACTTCGCGGTTCCACCCTGATTGGAGCATTCCCTGCTCCCTCTTCGTTAAGGCTGTAACGGGCCACCCGTACCGGTTCACCGGTCTCTCCGAGGCGGTAACCTCTGCTGTCTCCTTAAAGCGCTTGCAGCCGGGGCGCTTCTCTCTGGAAAGGGATCCTGCAGTGTCATGTCCTCTTCAACGATTTCTGTGGTGACCATTATAGGACAACCACTTAAAAAAGTAAAGCAAAATGTGGAAAGAAAAGAATTTCCCGGTCAACCCGCCGTGAGATCCCGGATCACTTCTCCTGCGATGATGAGGCCAGCCACCGAGGGAACAAAGGCAACCGATCCCGGGACACTGCGCCTTCCTGCCTCGGCCTCTTCCCCGGAATCCCGCGGTACAAGAGCTTCCTCCGTGGAGTAGACCACCTTCAGCTTCTCTATCCCCCGTTTCCTGCACTCTCTTCGCATCACCCTGGCCAGGGGACATACGGAGGTCTCGTAGATATCCGCCACCCGAAAGGCCGTAGGATCCAGCTTATTCCCGGCACCCATGGAGGAAATGACCGGCACGCCGGCCTCCTTTGCCCGCTGGATCAACGACAGCTTCGCGGTGACTGTATCCACCGCATCCACAACATAGTCATACTGTGAAAAATCAAACTGATCCGCCGTTTCCGGCAGGTAGAACACCCGGTGAAGCGTCACCCTGCAGTTGGGGTTGATGTCCCGGATCCGCTCCGCAGCCACCTCCACCTTCGGCCGCCCCACGGTACTCTGCAGGGCAATGATCTGCCGGTTGATGTTCGTGATATCCACATCATCCTTATCACAAAGCTCCAGGCTGCCGACCCCCGACCGGGCCAGCGCCTCTACAACGAAGCCCCCCACACCGCCAACGCCGAAGACCGCCACCAGGCATCCGGCCAGCCGGTTCAAAGCCTCCTCTCCCAGCAAACGCTTCGTCCGGGAGAATCTGTTATCCGCTTCAGAATTAGCCATCTTGTTCCGCCTTTTCTCTACCAACCACCTTTTCGATCACGAACAGCGTTACGATCATCAGCACGATACCGATGGGAAGACCCAGCCAGCCAAGCTCCCACATACTCTCTAATCCACCGGAAATGATATAAGTCGCCGCCGATACAGCCGCCACCGTCAGTGCATAGGGCAGCTGGGTGGAGACATGGTTCACATGCTTGCACTGCGCCCCCGCCGAAGCCATGATGGTGGTATCGGAGATGGGTGAGCAGTGATCGCCGCATACCGCGCCTGCCAGGCAGGCTGCGATGGACATGACCATCATATCCCCGCTCCGGAACACGCCGAGAACGATGGGGATCAGGATACCGAAGGTACCCCAGGAGGTACCGGTGGCAAATGCCAGACCCAGCGCCACCAGGAAGATCACCGCCGGAAGCAGTGCCTGCAGCCCGGCTGCGGAGCCGCCAACCAGGTCTGCCACGAAGACGTCAGCTCCCAGAAGGTTGGTCATACCGGACAGTGACCACGCCAGTGCAAGGATCAGGATCGGAGCCACCATGGCAAAGAAGCCTCTGGGGATGCATTCCGCAAAATCCTTGAAGGTGATCACCCCGCGATACATGTAGTAGAAGAAGGTGAAGATCAGTGCGATAAATGCACCGTATACCAGTCCAACAGATGCATCTGCACCTGCGAAGGCATCGATAAAGCTCTTCCCTTCAAAGAAACCGCCGGTGTATACCATTCCCATGATACATGCCGCGATGAGCACCACTACGGGAAGGATCAGATCCAGCACATGTCCCTTCGGATTTCCCTGGACCGTTTCATCGCCGTCCACAGCACCATCGGTGAAAAGGTCCCCCTTCAGTGCATTCCATTCATGCCGCTTCATGGGACCGTAATCCACGCGGCGGACCGTAATGAAGATCATCATGACGATGGTCAGGATGGCATAGTAATTATAGGGAATGGTCTTCAGGAAGGTCTGGAAACCATTGATCTCTGCCCCTTCCGGAACCGAGGAGGTCACCGCCGCAGCCCAGGAGCTGATAGGGGCGATGATACAGATGGGTGCAGCCGTTGCATCGATGAGATACGACAGCTTTGCCCGGGATACCTTATGGCCATCCGTTACCGGCCGCATAACGCTGCCCACGGTAAGGCAGTTGAAATAATCATCCACGAAAATGATGATCCCCAGGGCAATGGTGGCCAGCTGAGCACCGACTCTTGTCTTGATGTGTCTGGAAGCCCAGCGCCCGAAGGCAGCCGAACCACCGGCCTTGTTCATCAGGGCCACCAGGATGCCCAGGAGCACCAGAAAGACCAGGATACCTGCGTTCCAGGAATCTGCCAGCTTCGGGATCAGACCTCTCGCATCTCCTTCGGCATTCGTTCCGAAGAGCATGGTGCTGAAGGCAAGCTCCAGATCGAAATTCGAATAAAAGAGCGCTCCGGCAACAATACCAACAAACAGCGAGATATATACCTCTTTCGTGATCAGCGCCAGAACGATGGCGAAAAGCGGCGGCAGCAGCGCAACCCACGTAGCATGGAATCTGCTCTGATAATCCTCACCCACCACCACTTCGGTGCACATGGTGTAAACAAAAAGTGCAACTACGATCAGAAGAACGACCGTCAGGACGATATTCCTTTTCAGACGTGCTCCGTCCATTTTCCTTCTCCTCCCTTTTTATCTCAACATCTTACCCAGGAACTCCCGAAGCCTGGGGTTCTTCGGATTGGTAAAGAGCTCATCCGGTTCCTCATCCTCCCGGATCAGCCCTTCATTCATGAAGATCACCCGATCCGAAACGCCCATAGCGAAGCCCATCTCATGGGTCACCACCAGCATGGTCATTCCCTCCGCTGCCAGATCCTTCATGATGGTCAGCACTTCGCCCACCATTTCCGGATCAAGGGCAGATGTGGGTTCATCAAAAAGCATAACGTCCGGCTTCATGGCAAGGGATCTTGCAATGGCCACCCGCTGCTGCTGTCCGCCGGAAAGCTGCGCCGGATAGTTTCCTGCCTTATCCGCCAGTCCTACCCGTTCAAGAAGCCTTTTTGCTTCCTTCTCCGCCTCTTCCTTCGACATGAGACCCAGCTTCACCGGGGCCAGCATGATGTTATCCAGCACGGTCATATTCCGGAAGAGATTAAACTGCTGGAATACCATGCCGATCCGCTCCCGGAGCCGATTCTTCTCCTTCTCCGGCTTTCCGATGAGTTCCTCTCCCTCGAAGACCACGCTGCCGCTGTCCGGTTCCTCCAGAAGATTCAGGGATCGTATAAATGTGGATTTGCCGCAGCCGGAGGGGCCGATGATGGAAACCACTTCTCCCCGATGCACATCCAGATCGATGCCCTTCAGCACCATATTTTCACCGAAGGATTTCTTCAATCCGCGAACACTGATCAGGATCTCGTCGTTCTTTATCTTATTCTTCCTGTTCTTCTTAATCTTGCTTTCGGTCATTCTTCTTCAGCCTCCTTTCCAGTTTGGATACACCTGCACTGAGAAGGATCACCAGAACAAGGTAGATCAGCGCAACGGTTAAAAGCGGGATCAGGGGTTCGTAGGTGATACTCCGAATGATATCACCGCCCCTGGTGAGATCCTGCAGTCCGATATAGCCTGCGATGGAGGTCTCCTTCAACAGCGCGATGAACTCATTACCGATGGCGGGAAGCACATTCTTCAGGGCCTGGGGAAGGATCACGCTCTTCATCATCACTCCGTAGGAGAGACCCAGACTCTTTCCGGCCTCAAACTGTCCCTCATCGATGGACATGATACCCGAACGGATGACCTCGCAGAGATATGCCGAGGAGTTCAGGCCGAAGGCCACAATGGCCACAAGGATCTTACTGATATCCACCGAGGAAAAGATCACAAAATAAATGATCAGGAGCTGTACCATCATGGGAGTTCCCCGGATAATGGTAACATAGAGCTTTACAAAGAAATTCAGCACCTTAAAGGAGCCGTTCTTGTCATGGGCCACTCTTACCAGAGCAAGCAGGAAACCGAAGATCACACCGATCACGATGGCCACAATGGTGATGATGATGGTGTTCAGCAGTCCCTGGGCCAGGAATTTCCAACGATCTTCCTTCACAAAGTTATTATAAAGCTTGGACGAAAGGCTCTGGGCCTCACGGATGGCTTCGTCATCCCGCACGATGACCACCTGCTTGGAGGTGGTATAGGTGGTGGTGAAGTTGATCTGCTTCTTTCGCTCGTCCGTTACGGTGAAGCCGGCCAGACCGATATCCGCCTTGCCGGAGCTTACCGCATTGATGATGGCGTCGAATTCGATATCGTCGATCACCAGTACCCGTCCCAGCTTATCGGCTATGGCCCGGGCGATCTCCACATCGATCCCCACCATCTGTCCGCTCTCGTAGAACTCGTAGGGCGGGAACTGGGCATTTGTGGCCATGCGGAGCTTCTCCCCCTCCGTCACCTGCTGACGGTAGGTAAAGGGGATGGTCTCACCGGTCTCTTCGTCCGGGATATAATTATCAATGATCTTCTTCACGGTGCCATCCGCGATGAGCTCTTCAATGGCCGTGTTCACCTTGCCCAGGAGCTCCGTGTTATCCTTTGCGATGACCGCTGCATAATCCTCCAGGGTGAACTCCTCCTCCAGGATGGTGAGCTCCGGATTCTGACGGGTGAAGGCCGCTGCCGGCTGTTCGTCAATGATCACACAGTCGATCTTCCCCTGGAGCAGGGAGGAAACGGCGTCCGCTCCCTTGTTATATCGTTCTATCTTCGTTCCTTCATCATCACCTTCGTAGTCCGAAGCATAGATGTCTCCGGTGGTTCCCAGCTGCACGCCGATGGTCTTGCCCGGAAGATCATCGACAGAGAACACCTCATTCGGCGGCACATCCTTGCCACACGCCGAAAGAAGCATTACGCTGAGCACCGAAAGGCAGAAAATCAGCAGTTTTCTGGTTGATGCTTTCATCTTGCTATCTCCTTTGTTGTTCTTGTGTCATGCACCAGTTCATTGTATAATAAACCCACGAAAAATGCCACACATTTTGGAGGTTGACACTATGGCCGAACAGCTTTTTACGATTCCCGTGAACGAAGCCTTTGAGGGCAGCTCGGAATGCCCCTTCTGTGAAATGTACAAAAAGATCGAGGAATCCGCCATCGAATTCACCCTGGGCCCCAGCTACATGGAGGATGATAACCGGGAAGTAACCGATAAACTGGGGTTCTGCAGAGATCACGTCCTGAAGCTGTACGGGCGGAAGAACCGTCTGGGACTGGCTCTGATGATGAATACCCACATGAACAAGCTGATCCGGGATATGAAGGCCGCTGCCGATCAGGGCCCCGGGGAAAAGGGCGGATTTCTGTCCAGGAAGACCGGCGAATCCCCTGTGGTCAAGCTGATCCACGAGGTAAACAGCACCTGTTTCGTATGCAACCGGATCAACCCGGTTTATGACCGGTATATTGATACGTTCTTTTATCTGTGGAAAAAGGATCCTGAATTTAAGGACAAGGTTGCCGGCTGCAAGGGCTTCTGTCTGGACCACTATGCCCGGCTTTATGAGGAAGGCGTGAAGCGCTTGGGGAAATCCGAACTGGATCATTTCCTGAATCTGCTAAACAAGGTATTCTTTGAAAATATCATGCGGGTGGACGCGGACATCGCCTGGTTCATCGACAAGTTCGATCACCGGAATGCCGATAAGCCCTGGAACAATTCCAGAGATGCCCTGCCCAGATCCATCACGAAGGTGAACTCTGTGATCCCGGAGGAGTAGACGGGTCCTTCTTCGCCCGGTGTCTTCTGACCAGCGCAAGGATCCCCGCCAGGATCAGCATCCCCGTCATCGCACCGGCACTGTCGATACAGATGTCTGTAACCGCTCCGGCCCTGCCGGGAACAAAGAGCTGATGGATCTCATCCGTAACCGCATACAGGGTCGCGCCGCCCCAGGCCACGGCATAACGCCTGAAGCCCTCCAGGCCCAGCGCACCAAAGAGAAGCAGCGCCAGCAGGGCATATTCCGATGCATGGGCTGCTTTTCTTATGGGGTACTCGATCTTATCCGCGAAGGCTTCCTGTTCCTCCTCCGGCCAGCTCTCAAAGTCGGAGCAGATCATGGAGCCGATCATCCGTCCCACCCAGCCGCTGGTCTTGCCGGAGGTATCTCCATCTGCCGCGGAGAACAGGAAGATCACCACCATCCAGAGTACCACCAGGATACGAAATATGAACTTTATCTTCTTCTTTTTTTCCATAGAGATTCAATATAGCATATCTCTGCAGGTATTTCAATCTGTCACGCTCCGCATGCCGCTTCTCCGGATACTTCGCATGCCGCATCTCCGGATACTTCGTATCCGTCGATGTCACGGCTTCGCCGTATACCTCTGCACCATTCTTGGGTTGCCTGCGAGCAAGCTCGCGCACCCAAGAATGGTGCAGAGGTGCATGGCTCAGCTACGCGCAAGAAGAAGGGCGTCCATCTCGGGTGGACGCCCTCTCAACTCCTACGAGTTTATTCTCTTATTCAGTTGTTCTATGGCGAATCCCCACCGGGCCTCTTGCCTCTCGAGCGGGTCTTCACGTTTCGGCCGCCGGTCCAGGCCCCCGAACCCATCGCAACTGTGTATACTCCTCATCATTATGTTCCTGAGGTTTTCACCGCCCTCAGAACCTTGAAGTTCCCATCCGCTTTCATATCTTCCGGATCCATCTACCATCTTGGAGCTGTTTCTACATGATATCCTATACAGCAATCAAACTAATACGATGTGCGAACCCTTCCGATCTGTGCTCTGATTAAGACTTCCGAACCATCGATACACATCCGACTTTCTGTCCGTCTCCTGCCACCTTGCGATAAAGTGTAATACCTCTCTTTCTTAAAAGATTTAGTAATACGTTATATATCTCGCACCGCCTCCGGGTGCTTTATTCCGTATCATTCCTTCCTTGTTATGTCCCTATTATAGCTTTTATTGTTCGACATGTCAACACATTTTTCACATTTTATCTAATTATTTTGCAAAATTGTATATTATTGTCTGACTATTTCAACAGGGCTTACTGTGTCTTTTTCTCCTTCTTGATGATCAGCTTCTTATCTCCTATGGCGTCCTCCAGGAGGGCCCGCACCAGGCGTTCCGTCTGCATATTGGACTTATCGATGAGGGCTCCCGTATCGGCATTTGTTTTGATATCATTCTCTGCCGCTGCAATAGATTTGGTGATATCCGTTTTATCTCCCCAGTTGAACAGGGCAAAGCTTTCATCATAGAAATCAATGGTATTGGGATTCACATAGACCGACTGGATCTCGGCTTCCGGAAGGGTGACCACCACCGAATCCTTCTTCACATCCACCTGGATCTGGGAGAAATCGATACCGGCCTTCACCGTGGCGGTATACACCATGGAATACCCCTTCTTGGTGAGGAACGGGATGCTTCCGTCCTCATATTTCAGAACACCGGTATAGGTAAGCTCCGCCGTGGTCAGTTCGCTGGCCACATCCAGCTTGCCGGTGATGTAATCTGTGGTAATGGTGGGTTCCTTCGGCCCGAAGAATTGTGCCTTCAGCCAGAAGCCCGCCATGACCAGAAGCACCACCACGCCGATCAGGATGATGGTACGGGTGGCCTGATTAAGACTGGCCCACCATATTCTTCTTCTTTCCGCCTTTACCGCCCTCTCGCTTTTCATAAGTTAAGCCCCCTTTCTCAGGTCGGGATCTGTTTGTGTTATTTCCGGTTTTTTCACCCGCTGCAGCAGTTCATCGATCCTTGCCCGATTCAGCCGGAACGCTTCCTCGCTGATGGGCCGGTTACTGAAGCCTGCCTGCTCCAGCACGCGGATCAGCTCCTCCAGGGTCTCGGAATCCACCCGTCTGCCGTCCACATGTACCGGTTCCGTATAACGCATGAGCTCCGTATCCGGAACCCCTGCTTTCCTTCTCCGATCGTACAGGCATTCCACCTGCTCACGGTAGTTCACCATTTTCTTCAGCTCTTTATCCCGTTTTCTCCACTTCAGTCGGTGTGCGAGATACAGGATCAGCTTCTCCGAAGGATCTCCCCTTCGGTAGTCGATACGATACTGAACCTCAGGTCCGGCCTTCTTTCCCAGGAAAAATGCACCGACACAGAGCAGTATGCCGATCACGACGAATACCGCCACCCGAAGCACATTGTCACTGATGCCGACCCGGAAGCCTCCGCCTCCGCCTCCGTCGCCGCCGGCTGCGTTATCCTCATCACCGTCACCAAACCAGTTATTGAACATATCCCAGAAATCCGAGGTTCCGTCATCCTCATCCAGGGTGGTGGAGGGAGTGGTCTCCGCAATGATCCATCCCTTTCCGTCCACATAGATCTCCGCCCAGGCATGTGCATTGGCGTCGGTGGCGTTGATGGTTACCGGCGCTGTCCTGCCCAGAGCACTGTAGCCCTGGTAATACTCATCATACTTATCTTCCTCTCCCTCTACCAGGTCACCACGACTGGTGATCTGATAATAGGAAACGGCATAGCCCTCGCAGTACCTGGCGGGAATGCCGATATACCGGAAGGCGAGGACCGCGCTGCTGGCAAAATGCGCACAGTACCCTTTTCGGTTTGCCTTCAGGAAATAATTAACAAAGTCTTCGCTTCTCGGCGTTGCCCCCGGCCGGATGGTATAGGGGATCTCTGCTTCAAAATAAGCTCCCAGCTCCGCCGCCGCAAGCTCCGCATCCATTCCCGGATAGAGTCCTGCCGCTCCGCATAGCTCCGCTATGGCGTCCTCATTGTCCTCGGGCACCACCAGATATTCCCGGTTCAGCTCATGGGCCTCCTGCTCCAGGATTCCCTTATCCAGAAGGGGATAATAGGTATATTCCTTCGTCTGCCCCCAGTTCAGCACGCCGGGCTCATCCGAGGTGTAATACGGATGATAGGTCTGGGGCGCAGCCTCAATATTCTTCAGGATCATCTTCCCCTTTGCCGCCTTGGGATCACCGGCTTCAAAGGCTTTCTTCAGCGCTTCGGTCTCATAAAGATTCTCCTCCGACGCCTCCTGATAATTATCGGGCTGGTGCCACTTGTTCACAAAGGGCACATAGGTAGCACCGATGAGATTCTTGATATAAAGGGTATCATGGCTGTAGGGCGTAAAGGTGATATTCAGATCCGGCTGATAATCCAGACGGATGGAGGATACGCCTCCCAGCTCGCCGCTGGACAGACCACCGTTGTTGGGATACCAGTTCCACAGTCCCGCGAAGCCCAGCATGATAAAATTCTGCACATGCTCTCTGGTGGCTTCCTTATAGGGATTCGTCCCTCTGTAGTAGACATACTCGTCTCTGGGGCGCACAAGATTCACCACATTTGCCATGATCACAACCATGCCTGCGGCCAGCAGCATCCCCTGCAGCAAAGATCTTCGGTCCAACCCGTAGGACAGCCCCCATTTTCGCCGTTTAAATATATGATCGTTCCGGCTCAGGGTGAAATGCCGCCCACATTTCAGGATAAAGGTCATAACAAGGCCCATCATCAGCATCAGGGAATAGATCAGATGCGGTTCCTTCTCCATATAGAGCGGGATCAGATTTATGGTCACCCCCAGAAATGCGGCGATCATATACCGGGCACGACGGAGGATGTAGTTGTTCAGCAGGATATTCAGCGCTATACCGATCAACGTGACGAAGATGGTAATGGCCAGATACCGGTTGGCGATCCGCTCGTTGTAATGCGTGAGTCCCTCCGTCCGAAAATAGATGGAGGCGAATTTGTTCGTATCATTCAGAATCGCGTAAAATCCGGAGTTGATGTAGTTCCGGAACAAAAACAATGACGCAGCATAGACCGAGAAGAACACCAGATAGCCCAGATTCTCCGACTTCCAGCTGTGATACAGACAGGCGCACAGGATTGCCGTGATAAAGATCACCAGATGAAATATGGGCGCATTGAAGCTGATCTCCATGGCGGAAAGGTAGCTTCCGATGCCGCCGGCCGTGATGAAATAGACGATCAGTCCCTTGATGATCAGGGTCCAGTAACGATTCTCGCCGATCTGGTACACCGACTGGTCGATGGTAACGCCCTTGCAGATCTCGATCTCCCGCAGGTCCTCGTCTACCCACGCGGAACGACGGATCCGCTTTTTCTCCGCCTTTGCTTCTTTTCTTTCGGCCTTCGTCAGGTTATTCAGTTGCTCAGTCTTGCTCGACGACCTCGGCATCTGCTTCTCCATTTCTTCCGGAAATGCGGACATAAGCCTTCAGTTCCGGGTGTATGCTCCGCATCAGATTCTTTGTTTTTTCCGTATCCTTGTAGATCTTTTCGTAATAAATGTCGGAGAAGGCTTCCTTCAGGGAATCCCGGCTCACGATCTTTCGTTCATCAAATTCAAACCTTCCCTCGCTCCACCACATAAGCCGGACATAGACCTGCTCATCGATGAAGCTCCTGATGATACCATAGGTAACGGTAAGCACCTCATTTACGATATCATCTGCATTTTCCCCATTTGCGGACAGCTCCGTCAGGATCACCATCTGCTGGTCGGACATGGAAACCCGGTCCTTCACCATAAGGATATCCCGCTTGGCAGACAGCTTCCAGTGGATGGACATGAGCTTGTCTCCGGGGATATACTCCCGCACATCGGAGACATCCGAGAAATCGTGTCCCCTTTTCATGGTCTCTTCGCTTTCCGTCATGCCCCGGGACATATCCGACATATCCTTCCTGGCTGCCTGCTCGGCTGTGGGATAAACCATAACCTCGGTCACGGTGCTGGTCTTCTTCCCCAGCGAGACGACGCCGATGAAATCCCTTATGGTGATCCCGTCAAAACTGAACCGGTAGAGACCGTTCATGGAATACCGAATGGGGATCATTTTCTCATAGGTGCCGTGCATCTGAACCGGTACCGACAGCCTGGTGACACCGGAATCCTCAAAGAATACATTTTCCGTACGAAAATACAGGTTCGCGTCAAAGGAAATGAGCCATGAGGGGTTACGAACCATAAGCTTTAGATACCCGATCCCTCCCAGGGTCTGCTCCCGTTCCGGGGATTCCAGGGTCACTGTAAGAAAATGCCGGAGCAGAAATACCGCGCCGATGGAAAGGAAGGGGATCACTGACAGGATCACCAGCAGCATCAGGAAGAAGTGACTGCGGAGAAACCAGTGAAGAAAGAACACCAGAGCGTACTGAACCAGATATGCGATTATTCGTGTCGGGTGAATCTGTGTCTTCATGAAAACTCCTCAATCCCGTTGATCATTTTTCTTTGTAAATGTGGAGCAGCGTTTCAGCTTCTCGGCGGCCTGACGGTTTCCAGCAGCTGACGGATAGCGCCATCCATATCGATGCCTTGCGCCCTTGCCCGCTGGCCCAGCTTCACCCGGTGTCCCAGGGTATCCCGGACAACGGACTGCACGTCCTCCACCGTGACGAAGTCCCGGCCGTTGATCACTGCCATAGCCTTGGCCATCTTCAGGATGGCGATGGTTCCACGGGGGCTTGCTCCCATGGAGAACAGCTCGCTTGCCCGGGTAGCCTCCACAAGGTTGACGATATATTCATAGATCTCATCATGTACGAAGAGATTATTGGAGAACTGCCGAAGCTCGATCAGCTCTTCGACACCCATCACCGGCTGGATCCAGGAAAGGGGATTCGCTGCATTTCCCTTCAGGATCTGCACCGCATCATTATGATCCGGATAGCCCATGGACAGGCAGACCATGAACCGGTCCAGCTGAGACTCCGGCAGGAGCTGGGTTCCCGAGGAACCGTAGGGGTTCTCCGTTGCGATCACCACAAAAGGATCCGGCAGCGGGCGGGTAACGCCATCCACGGTGGCCGTTCCCTCCTCCATTACCTCCAGCAGCGCAGACTGGGTCTTCGGCGAGGTCCGGTTGATCTCATCCGCAAGAAACAGATTACAGAACACAGAGCCCGGCCGGTACTCAAATTCCCTGGTGGCACTGTTATACATGGAGAAGCCCAGAATATCACTGGGCAGAACGTCCGGGGTAAACTGCACACGTTTATAATTCAGGGACAGGGATCTTGCGAACGCCGTGGCAAGGGTCGTCTTACCCACTCCCGGGATATCCTCCATCAGGATATGCCCCCCTGCGATCACCGCGGCAAGCACCTTTCGAACCACATTTTCCTTACCCTTGATCACCATATTTACACTGTCCTGGACCGCCTGGATCCGATTCACATCGATCATAATTTATCCTCTTCTCAACTTGGAATTGTGTGTATTTTCGAATAAACATAACTCATATCATTTTATCATAGACCCATTTTTCTGTAAACGATTATGAACGCGTTTTCATATACCGGTGCCGTGTCATTCAGCGCACAGTGTCATTCTGAGCGCACAGTGTCATTCAGCGCACAGTGTCATTCTGAGCGCAGCGAAGAATCCTGTCTCCTCGCCCCTCTTTGTCATTCTGAGCGCACAGTGTCATTCTGAGCGCAGCGAAGAATCTTGTCGTCCTTGCTATCACCCCCGAAAAATGGTAAAATAATTTATGTATGTGCACTTGTACACAAACCGAATCGAATCATAAAGGAGTATGCCATGCGTAAGACGAAGATCATCGCAACCATCGGCCCGGCCAGCGAAAATGAGGAGACCTTTACCGCCCTCTGCCGTGCAGGCCTGAATGTGGCCAGACTGAATTTCTCCCACGGAACCCATGAAGAACATAAGAAGAAAATCGATATGATCCGGAAGGTCCGCAGCAAGCTGTGCCTTCCCATTGCCATCATGCTGGACACCAAGGGACCGGAGTACCGGATCAGAACCTTTGCAAACCACAGAGTGGAGATCGGCGAAGGGGATACCTTCACCTTCACCACCGAGGATATCATCGGGGATGAGACCCGTGTCTCTGTAAGCTATGAGCATCTGGTGGAGGATCTGTCCGTAGGCGACCGCATCCTGGTGAATAATGGGCTGGTGATCTTCGAGGTGACCGAGCTTAAGGGTAAGGACGCCATCTGTAAATGTCTCTCCGGGGGCGTGCTTTCCGACCGGAAGAGCATGAACTTTCCCAACAAGGTACTGAATCAGGTGTTCCTCAGCGAGCAGGACAAGTCGGATCTTCTCTTCGGCATCCAGCAGGGCGTGGAATATGTGGCTGCTTCCTTTGTATCCTCCAAGGCTGACGTACAGTCCCTCCGGGATTTCCTGGACGCCAACGGAGGCAAGGATATCGACATCATCGCAAAGATCGAGAACCGGTCCGGCGTAGACCATATCGACGAGATCTGCGAGATCGCCGACGGCATCATGATCGCCCGTGGTGATCTGGGCGTGGAGATCCCCGCCGTTGAGGTTCCCGCCATCCAGAAGCGGCTCATCACCAAGTGCCGTATGCTGGGCACCCGGGTCATCACCGCTACGGAAATGCTGGAGTCCATGATTGAGAAGCCCCGTCCCACCCGCGCCGAGGTATCCGATGTGGCAAATGCGGTATATGACGGCACCTCCGCCGTTATGCTTTCCGGCGAGACCGCTTCCGGCAAGTATCCGGTTGAGGCCCTCAGCACCATGGCTCTTACCGTGGAGACCACCGAAGCTACCATTCATTATGAGAAACGGTTCAAGGCGCTGAATGTTGAGATCCGCAACATACAGGATGCGGTATCCCATTCCACCTGCTCCATGGCCATCGATGTCCATGCAAAATGTATCATCGTAAATTCCCTGTCCGGCCGCACCGCCCGTATGGTCAGCCGTTTCCGCTGTCCGGTGGATATCGTGGGAATGACCACCTCCGAGAAGGTATGGCGGAAGCTGAACTTAAGCTGGGGCGTAACCCCCATGCTCTGCGGGATCTATGATTCCATGGAATCCATGTTCGCCAATTCCATCCGGGAAGCCACAAGGGAACTGGGACTTCAGCCCGGGGACAACGTGGTTCTTACCGGCGGAATGATGGACGGAAAGAGTGGAAATACAAATATCATTAAGGTGGAGAAGATAGAGGCGAACTGACGAGTTACTATTCGCGCCGCACGCACCGGTCACAGCCCTTCCGCGCTATTGCGCGTAAGTCGCGCCTGCGGCGCTTTTTTGCTGTGACGGTTCTTGCGGTTCCTGCTTCGCAGGAAATTTCCCCACAAAAAAACAGGCCTCTTTGCAAGCAAAGGCCTGTTTTTTTGTGGGGAAACCTCGCGAATAGTAACTCTGGTGCTACCAGTTCTTCCCATTCCCTGTATTTCCATAGTCGCCGTCGCCTTCCTGGCCACCGCCACCATAGTTGTCTTCGTATCTACGCTGTTCGCTGGAGCGTTCCTGCTGTGCCTGTTTCTGCTGCTCCTCCAGCTGCTCGCGGATCTTCTTTTCCTGTTCGGTTTCTTTATTCTGATCCTGCTGGTCCTGTTGATCCTGATTCTGATCCTGATCCTGGTTCTGGTCCTGCTGATCGTCATTGCCGTCCTGGCTGTCCTGATCTTCCGGCGGTTCCTCCAGCTTCTTCAGCATTTCATCGATATCATGCTTCAGCTGTTCTGCCTCGGGGCTGTGGCCGTCATCATCCACGGGACCGGCGCATCCATGGGCGGTGAGTACGGTTCTTGCCGCACGCAGGGTCTGAATGGCATTGTTCAGCTTCTTCTCCGTAGAGAGATCGTTAAAGTCAATCTTCTTGATCATGGCCAGGGCAAGGTTGATCCGAACGGGACATTCCTTTCCTTCCGGGGGTTCCTGTGCCAGAGCCTGCTTGTAATAGGCGATGGCCCGGGTGTAATCCCCTTCCTTATACGCCACATTTCCCAGATTGTAATAGGGAAGATAGCTTTCCACGATGTTCATATTGGTGAGCTTTAACTCCGTCTCCGTTTCATAGTTCCCGGATTCATAGGCGGAGATAAACCGGCTGTTCATATAATAACGAATGCCCAGATATAATCCGATGGCAAGAAGGAGCACTCCTAAAAGATCCATCCAGAACATAAATCTGCGGGGATGCGCGGGACGGAATTTCTTCTTCTTTGCTTTTCTCGCCGCCTCTTCCGCAGCCTTCTTCTCTGCTGCAAGATCCTCGGCATTTTCCGCATCCTTTACCACATCGGATGCCTTGTCTCTCTTTTCTTCCATGCTATGGCCTCCTTTCTAAAGGAGTCTAATGATCTCAAGTTTCTAAATGACGATCCATGAGATCGTCCGAACAACTTTTACAGCTTCTTCCGGAATACCAGACTGATGATCTCCCACGCCATAAACGCCGTAAGGGCCATGGCCAGGTAGAAATAAATATCCTCGTAGTTCACCATTTCCGTATCTTCCATACGGATGCTGCTGCCGTTCTTGATATTCTCCATCAGGTAGGCCACTTCCTCCGGCTGGTTCACATGAAGGTAATCCACCTGAAAATCTTCAGCGATCTTCTTCAGATTATCCTCATCGATCTTGGAAAGCGCATCCTGATTTGTCTCCGGATCCTTCACATATTTCTGGGAATAGGCATTTCCGGCCTTCATCTTCCCGCCTTCCTTCGTTCCGAAGCCAAGCACCGCGCCGCCATCCACATACTGTTCCAGGGCCTTATAGCTTTCCAGCTTGGATGAGTCGGTGATCTCGCCATCACTGATAAAGAGGACGATGGTCTTTCGTTCCTCCTTTTTGGACGAAGACTCCAGAAGCTCCTCCATTTCCTTATAGGGAACATTCAGAGAACTTCCCTTAGCATAATACGGATCCGGGGTTTTGATGGTGGAAAATGCATCGGATATGCTCCGGGTATCCTGGGTAAAGGGAGCCAGGATCTGGGCCCGGTTATCAAACCGGATCAGCCCGAAGTTACTTCCCGCCAACTCCTCCAGAATGTAATCGCAGGTAGCCTGCACGCCATCCATCCTTGTCTTGGCGTTACTGAAATCCTCCGCCCACATACTGATGGTGGTATCCACCACAAAGAGCACATCGATATTTTTCAGCTCGATCTGGGCATTGTAGCGTTTCACCGAGGGACGGATATTGATAAAGAAGACCAGGGTCAGGATCACCAGGATCCGGAAGCCCGAAAGGAACTTCTGCCACAGCTTGTCACGACGCATCAGGATGGACCAGACGGCGGCGGCAAGCAAGAGGATGAGAACCGGCAGCACTATGTAATTGGGCAGTATCGGATTCGTCATCATAAGCGAAGTACCACTCCCGTAGAAATACTTACAAATAACAGGATCACAAGCGCGATCAGGAAACCTTCCGGCTGATCCACTTCCTTGGTGATGATCAGCTCATCCACACGCTTTGCTTCCTCCTTCTGAATATCCTTTACGATATCCTCCACCGTAAGGGATTTGGACTGTTGATAGAACACGCCGCCGGTCTTTTCGACCGCAGCCTCAAAGTCCCTGAGATTCTTCTCATAACCGGTGTCCGTTCCCTTGGCATAGGTGCTCTGATCCGGGAAGATACCAAACATGGTGATATGGTTCTTCACGCAGAGATCTGCCGCTCCGTCCAGTTCGATCAACGGCTTCTGGAGCGCCATCTGCGCATTATCCGTTGCCATGATCACCACTCTGGTCCGGTCCTCCGCAAGGCGGGGGAAATCGTAAACGCAGCTGGCCAGTCCCTCACCGATGAGGGAGCTTCCCTTCTGGTAATTGTTCACCAGTGTTCCCGCATCATAATAATCCAGGGTCTCCGCCTTCTTGTAATACTCATCATCGAATTCGAATTCGAAATCATTCTCCTGATAAACTTCCTGCAGGCGGAAATACTCCTTTAACTCCTCCAGCCGCTTCAGGATGAACTGATAATCATCCGTCATGGGAACATAAAGTACGGAAGATGTATTGAAAATGGTGATCCCGAAGCGGTCACCGGAGAGTCCGGCCACAACCTCCTCCAGGCTGTCCACCAGTTCATAGTTCAGGTAACAGATGGAATAGGACACATCCAGGCAGAGGAAGATATCTCTCTTCTTCACACCGTTGCTGGTCCGTTCCATACGATAGGGGCGTGCGGCAAGGAAAAGCGTCATCACCATACTGGCGATCACTGTCAGCAGCATGACTATAGAAAGCACCGTCCTGAGCTTCCGTCTTCCGCTGTACTGCGGCGTTTTCCGGAAGAATCCGGTATTCGCCACCCGCTTCCCGTCGCTGTACTTCTTCTTCCGTCCGAACCAGAGCAGAGCCCCCATTCCTACCAGCAGTACCGGGATCCCTATGATTAAAAATAATGGATATTTTAATACCATAATTCGATCGCCTTTCTGGTCCGGAACATGGACGCCCGTATATCCGCCATGGACTGGCGGGCGAATTCCGGCTCATAATACTCCTGCACCAGTGCGGTAAGCCCCGGGATCCCCACCTTCTGGATCTCCCGAAGGGAATAATTCTGCACCTTAATTCCTGTGGCATCATGCACAAAATCCCGGATCAGACCGGACAGGTCCTGATATCCGCCGCGCATGGATACGCCTCCGGAGAACACTCTTCTCTCCAGGTATTCCATCTTCTGCAGATACTCCCATTTCAGTACCGGGAGCGGCTTCTTACTGACCTTCTTTATCTTCGGCTTCCTGTTCTTCTTCTTTCTCAGTATATCCTTGAGATAGATCCGGAAGAAAACCTGCACGAAAATAACAACTGCCACGGCAACCAGTGCCAGGATCAGCCAGAAAAGATAATATGACATTGGATCCTGCAGATCAACTGAGGTTACCATTTCATCTCTCCTTATGTATCGTCATTTCCCGTTACTACTGTAAACTACTGAGGGATCCCCTTATGCTCTTCGATCATATCCACGATCCGGTCGATGAGCTCATCTTCCTTTCGGATCATGGTATAACCCACATCATACTGTTTGCAGAGCTCCACGATCCGGTCATGCCGCTCTTTTCTTTCCCTGCGCTCCAGCTGGGCCAGGGATCTGGAATGCTGAAGGAATTCAGCCTCATAGTTTTTCTTCTCGATATCGTAAGCCAGGGTATTTGAACCTGTATCCGTGAGATATGCATCGGAAATGCTGATGATCATCACATCACTGTTCACCGTAAGCTGCTGCAGCAGGGTATCCGTGATCCCGGTTTCCCCGTCCATATCCGTTACGATGAAGACCAGCATCCTGCGCCGGAAATTCTCCGCCACATAGGTCAGGAGCTCTCCCAGATGCCGTTTGGTATCCTTACCGATGGAGGTTTCATAGCGTCTTACGATCCGTTCAAAATGTACTTCGCCGGATTTGAAGAAGCTGTAATCCAGCCCTTCTCCCCGGTTCATCAACAGGGCGAAATCGTCGCCGTGCCGGTTGGCCAGCCAGGCAATGGTTCCCAGGGCCATGACCGCCAGCTCCTCCTTATGGGCTCCGCCGTCCGTATCCGCGATCATCTTGTGACCGGAGTCTCCGATGAGCAGGATGTTGTGCTTGCGCTCGGCGATATACCGGCGGATCAGCATTTTCCCTGTCTTCGAGGAGGCTTTCCAGTCGATATCCCGGACATTGTCTCCGTAGGAATATTCCCGGAGATCATCAAAATCCAGACTTCTGCCCCGGAAGATGGAACGAAAATCGCCGTCCAGCAGATTGGAGGTTTTCTTCTTCGCATATAAAGTTATACCGGTTCGGATCCGGGTCAGAAAATCGTAGTTCATTTTATCGTCCTATAATCTATCTTACGGATAAGGGATTACTATTTATGGATTTTTTTTCAAACAATGTCATTCTGAGCGTAGCGAAGAATCTTATGCCTCACCAGGGTAAAGATCCTTCGGGCTTCGCCCTCAGGATGACACCGGCGGTGCTACTCTCCGGATGACAATTACGGTGTCCGAATACTATTAAAGATCGCATCAATAATGGACTCCACCGTTACATCATCCGCAATAGCAGAATAGTTCAGCTCGATCCGGTGACGGAGCACCTGATGGCGCAGCGCCTTTACATCATCGGGGGTAACATAGGTACGTCCGTAAAGCAGCGCTACCGCCTTGGCGATCTTCAGGAACGCAAT
>JAGBNH010000039.1 GCA_017634475.1 Eubacterium sp. | reverse complement strand
GAAATGATGTAATCCGCCGCAGTTCCCGAGGGTACGGAGCGTACGCTGAGGGATACGGACTTGCCGTTGCTCAGTTTATGATTTTCGGAATTGAATTTGGTAGCCACATCCACCAGCCAGGAATCGTCTCCCGTACCTGCCTTCTCACCGGAGGTAAAGATCTCGATGGCTACCTCACCTCTGCCTTCCACCGCCAGGGGGTATTTGCTGATCTCCGGAAGCTCGTCGTAAAGATTGTTGCCGTCAAAGGACACCGCGCCCTTTTTCGGAGTGGCGGTGCTTACCTTTACATCCTCCGCCAGATCATCCAGGCTCTTTCCGTTTTTCAGTTCTTCGCTTTTTCCCACAAGCACGGCGATGAGAATACCGATCATGGCCAGAACCACCACAGCTCCCACGATGATTATGGGCTTTGCCTTCTTATCCATAATTATGCCACCTCTGTCTTACATACTCTGCATTTCCTGCAGGCAGTTCATCACATCATCCACATAGTTCATATCCAGCGACGTCGGATTGGTGTCAATGTCCACCAGCTGTTCCACCAGCAGATTAAACTTTGCCACCATCACCTCTCCCTGTTTACACAGGTTATGGAGATACACCGGTTCCGGACGTGTATAGTAATCGTAGGATTCCATATACGCCGCAGCGCTCTCGATATTGGAGGCTGCCTGTTCCAGAATCTTAGCATACAGATCCTGCATGCTTTCCGTCGTGGTCTTCATATATTCTTCCCGGGAAAGGATACTGTTGTACTGACGGAGCAGATCTGCCGACTCTGTACGGAAAAGTCCGCCCTTGTCGCTGTTCCGCATCCGATCCAGGGGAGCTTCCTTCCTTCGTTTCTCCTCCTGCCTGGCCTCCCGATCCTTCTGGGTAAGAAGGTACATGTTCGCCGCTATGGTATAGATCAGCCAAAGGGCGGCGAAAACAATGCCTATCCCCGCATTGTCCACAAAAATGATCAGGACGATGCTGAGAATAAACATGATCAGACTGATGACGTTGACCAAAAGAAAGCTCATCTTAATCTCCTATACCGG
This sequence comes from Eubacterium sp., assembly GCA_017634475.1. Taxonomy (GTDB): domain Bacteria; phylum Bacillota; class Clostridia; order Lachnospirales; family Lachnospiraceae; genus Eubacterium_Q. The sequence goes on along the minus strand of JAGBNH010000039.1, from coordinate 5,221 downwards.
GATCAGGTCCTTACCCTTTATCTCTCAAAGAATGACCTGCATACTTCTAAACATTGATCTCTGCCGTAAGCCCCAGAAGCTCTGCATTTTCATCCAGAACCGGACGGATCACCTCGGCAATGAATTCCTCTGTCTGTTCCGGTGCACGACCCACATAAAGCCTGGGCTCCATCAGAGACTTCAGCTCATCCAGAGTCTTATGGAATGCGGGATCCATGGCGATCAGCTCCAGCAGGTTGTTGGGCTTACCCTCCTGCTTAACCATCCGTCCTGCTTCCATGGAGCATTTCCGGATCTTCTCATGGAGCTCCTGCCGATCCTCGCCGGCTTTAACCGCATCCATCATGATATTCTCTGTTGCCATGAAGGGGATCTCTTCCATGAAATGTTTCGTGATCACCTTGTCGTAAACCACCAGTCCGTCCACCACGTTCAGGTAGAGATCCAGGATACCGTCAATGGCAAGGAAGCCTTCCGGAACGGAGAGACGCTTGTTCGCAGAGTCGTCAAGGGTACGCTCGAACCACTGGGTTGCCGCAACCAGCGCGGGGTTCAGTGCATCGCTGATCACATAATCTGCCAGAGATGCGATACGCTCGGAACGCATGGGGTTCCGCTTATACGCCATGGCGGAGGATCCGATCTGGCTCTTCTCAAAGGGCTCTTCCACTTCCTTCAGATGCTGAAGCAGGCGGATATCGTTGGTGAATTTGTGTGCGCTCTGGGCGATGCCGGACAGAACGTTCAGCACCCGGGAATCCACCTTCCGGCTGTAGGTCTGGCCGGAAACGGGATAAACCCCTGCGAAGCCCATCTTCTCAGCGATCCGCTGATCCAGACGTCTTACCTTGGCGTGATCCCCTTCAAAAAGCTCCAGGAAGCTGGCCTGTGTTCCCGTGGTTCCCTTGGAACCCAGCAGCTTCTGCTGACTGATCATATAATCCACATCCTGCAGATCCAGATACAGATCATGGAGCCACAGGGTTGCGCGCTTTCCTACGGTAGTGGGCTGTGCCGGCTGGAAATGGGTAAAGGCCAGGGTCGGCAGATCCTTATATTTCAGGGCAAACTTTGCCAGCTCGTTCATCACGTTCAGAAGCTTCTTCCGAACCAGCTGAAGGGCTTCCGTCATCAGGATCACGTCCGTGTTATCGCCCACATAGCAGCTGGTGGCGCCCAGATGTATGATGCCGGCTGCCTTGGGGCACTGTACGCCGTAGGCATATACATGGGACATTACATCGTGACGTACCTCTTTCTCTCTTTTCTTTGCCACATCATAATTGATATCCTCGGAATTCGCCCGAAGCTCCTCCAGCATCTCGTCGGTGATCCTGGGGTTTCCGTCCTTATCCTTAAGCTCCAGCTCCTGCTCGGTCTCAGCCAGGGCGATCCAGAGCTTTCTCCATGTCCGGAACTTCTTATCCGGTGAGAAAATGTACTGCATTTCCTTACTTGCATACCGCTCAGACAGCGGGCTTACATATACGTCACTCATGTTTATTTCCTCTCTGTTCATCTAATAAATTGGATCGTTTTCTCATCTGCTTCTCACCGGAATCCTTCCGGATACGCACGCAGTTATTGTACCATAACCGAAGGGTATATGCACACCCTATTCTGTAAGAGTATTCTGCGATGATCCTGCCGGTACAGCTATACCAGCTCCAGTGTCAGCAGTCTTGCCCTTGCATCCCCGGCGTAGGTAAGATAAATGGGGGATATACCGTCCGGGATCCGGGCTTCGATCTCCACAGTCTGCCACTCTCCGTCCCGGCAAGGCTTGTCAGCCTTCAGCACAGCGCTTCCAAGGGTCTCTTTGTCAATGGCGGTCTTCAGGGTAAAGCATCCGGTTCCCGCATCCTCCAGGGCTGCCTTAAGGATCAGCTTCATTACGCCCTGCAGATTAAAATACTTATAACCGATCAGGGTTCCGTCGCAGATCTCTCCCACGAAACGCTCCGTTACCATCCGCTGTCCGTTCAACATCTCTTCCGTTGCCCCCGGGGCAAGTGCTACATTTCCCTCTGCCCTAAAGGTCCTGTGAGTCACATTCGGGAAGCTTTCCTTGTAAATGCTGTTGCAGCCGTGGGGCATATGGCCGTTGGTGAGATTGCAGCAGATGGCGGCAGGGTAAACTCCCTTTCCTTCCAGGGGGCCGGGGTTCATGCCGCAGCTGGTGATCTCCACCTGGGGGATGGATCCGTCCGGAAGGATCTCGATCTTCTCGGCACAGGCCTGACGGCTGTAATCGGACTTATGGGTAAGCCGGTGATAGAATACATACCACTGGCCATTCAGTTCTATGATGCTTCCGTGGGTGGTACCGGTCATATTGAGGCGCTCGGTCCTGCCCCGGTAACCCACATCCCCGTTACTTACAATGGTTCCGCCGAAGACGAAGTCCCGGTCGGGGAAATCGCTAACCGCATAGCAGAGCTCATGATTCTGCCGGGAGGAGTAAACGAAATAATACTTCTCTCCCACCTTCCGCATGGAGGATGCCTCAAAGAAGGGGTGTTCCTCAAATGTGGTGCCCTTCACCCGATAGGGGATCACGTGCCGGGGCTCATCCGCGATGGTCAGCATATCCTCCTTCAGGGTCACCGTCACCGGTCCCATGATGCTGTCGGGATAGGAAAGGATTTCCTCCTTCGTCCGTCCGAACATGTCCATTTCCGCCTTCACATAATCGGAATCCGGGGTAAAGTCCGGGCGCTCCTCAAAGTCATACTGGGTGCCGTAATACAGCCGGATGGTGCCGCTATCATTGATCACCGCCGGATCAAAGCAGACATACCGCAGCATGGGTGTTCCGTCCGGATTCTGTACCACTCCCAGGAAGGAATAGGGACCTGCGGGAGTATCCGCCACAGCCACGCTGATGGGGCAGGTATATCCTCCCACGCCGAAATCACTGCTCATGCAGTAGTACAGATAATATTTACCGTCATTTCCCTGGACCACATCGGGAGCATACATATGCTTATAGACCTTTTCGAAGCTGCCCTCGTCGGCATTTCCGCCGGCCAGCTTCACGGAAACCAGGGGCTGACCGAACAGGGGATCCTGGGAAGCCTTGTAGATCACGCCTTCATAACGCCAGTCCGTCAGATCATCCACCGGAGCGGAATAGGTCACATAGTCCAGCATGCAGAAGGTCTCGCCGCCTTCCTTGTCATGGGAGCCGAAGATATATACCCGGTCGCCGAACTGATGGGGTTCCCCGTCGGGAACACATTCGCCGAGGGGGAGATAGGGGTTATAAATCTGTTTTTTCATTAAGAACTCTCCCTTCATTTTCCGTATTGTGATGTTACCTGCGCGTCGCATGGGCCTTTTTCTCCTGTCATCAGGTTACCTGGACAACAGGTGCGCCTTCTTCACACCGGCGGGTACCAGGTCTTCCGTCTCGGGATCGCCGTAGGTGGTGAGGTCGCCAAGCTTAAGGGTTACGGCGTTGTGGCAGTTCTCCACCTTCGCCTTCTTGTAATCTCCGGCAAATTCGCCGTCTACCGTCCACGGGATCTCCTCAATTCCTTCCACCTTCACACATTTCGCACGCTCGTAAATGATCACGCCTTCCATCTTCCTGTTGGTGATCACGGCATGGAGGATCTGCTCCAGCTGAACGGGATTCCTGGGTTTACGGATGAATACGCATTCAAACTCCCCGTCATGGAAGGACATATCCCGAAGACCCACGGCCCGGAAACCGCCCACGGACCGGGAATTCGTCACCTGTCCGTACAGGAATTCACCGGTGATGATCCGTCCGTCGAAGGAAGCCTTCAGCTTATAGGTCTTAATGCTCTTCAGGGACTTTGCGCCCTCAATGACATAGGCTGCGTGTCCCAGATATTTTTTCATGCTGCGGGGGGTTGCATAGGATACCTCGGTAAAGATGCCGAAGGCCGCAACGTAAATGAAGCTGCGGTCCCCCAGCCGTCCCACATCCACGGGACAGAGGGATCCGTCCACGATCTGCCGGGCAGCCTCCTCAGGCTTCAGACTGATGCAAAGGCTCTTGGCATAGTCGTTGGTGGAACCGCAGGGGATATAGCCCAGGGGCGGGACCTTATCGGTTCTCTTTGCCAGACGGAGCATTCCCGTCACTGCGTTATCCAAAGATCCGTCTCCGCCGGAGATCACGATCAGGTCATGCAGATCTCCCACCTCGGCGATGTGATTTTCCGCATCCTCCGGGGACTTGGTGGTATATACCTCTACATGGTAACCTCCGCGGGAAAAGACGTCCACCACCTGCATCAGCCTGGATGTGATCAGTCGTTTTCCGGCCTTAGGATTCACGATGAAGATCATGTTTTTTTGCGACATAGCTGTCAAACCCTTTCTTTCTTAATTTGCAGGCGGGGCAGTTCCCACAGCCCTCACCGATCACTCCGTTGTAGCAGGTAAGGGTCTTATCTCTTACCAGTTCAAATCCGCCCAGCTGATCCGCCAGTTCCCAGGTTTCTTCCTTGTTCAGCCACATCAGGGGCGTGATCAGGTTAAACTCGTACTCCATGGCCAGATTCAGCGTTACATTTAAGGATTTGATGAAAATATCCCGACAATCCGGGTAACCGGAGAAGTCGCTCTGTCCCACTCCGGTGAAAATATCCTTGATGCCGTGGGTCTTGGCATAGATGGCGGCATAGGTAAGGAACAGAAGATTCCGGCCCTCCACGAAGGTATTGGGTGTTCCTTCCTCCGGGGAATCCTCATCCACGGAAATGTCCATCCTGGTCAGGGAATTGGGCGCCAGCTGATTCAGCTCCGCCAGGTTGAGGACCGTCTGTTTTACCCCCAGCTCCCGGCAGATCTCTGCTGCACATTCCAATTCCTTCTTGTGGCGCTGGCCGTAATCGAAGGCCACTGCCTCCACTTCCTCATATTCCTTTAACGCAAGAAGCAGACAGGTGGTAGAGTCCTGTCCGCCGCTATGTACCACGAGGGCTTTTTTCTTTTTTGTACTCATCTTACCGTTCTCCGTTTCTTTCTGATAACACAAGGTTGTCATCCTGACACACCCTACACCCCGCGGAGGGTGGGGTCCCAGATATATTTATGGAGCTGTAGCTGCAGCCTTACATCATTCATTTCATATTCTTTCAGATAATCCACGATCTCTGACGGCCGGATGCGGCCGAATACAGAACTTATGTAAACCAGGCATCGGCCGATAAGCTGATATTTACGGAGTATTTCTCTGGTCCAG
>JAGBNH010000038.1 GCA_017634475.1 Eubacterium sp. | reverse complement strand
TCTGCCTTCTCTTCCCTGATGGAGAGCTATAAGGCGCCCGGAGATTTTGAGGTGGGCTACACCGTTGAGGCAGACAGCCCATATGCAGGCATTCTGGAAGCACTGGATTCCGTAGGAAATGAAAACGGGATCACCTTTAACCGCTATGATGCGGGAACACCGGAGGAACTGATCCGGTCCCATGAATTGGGCGGATTTATCACATTTACCGGAGATGGTTATACCATCTATGAAATGAAAAAAAGACAGGTGGAGGGCGCGAAACTGGAGTATATGATCTCTGCGGTTTATAACGCCATGATCAGCGGCGATGTGTCGGATATTCAGATCCCCACGGAATCGCCGGAGGTTTCGCCGGCCATCAATTCCACCGATTATTACGGTATGGTCTACATGGTTTATTTTGGCTGGTGTGCCATCGTCTGCGCCGCAGGACTTTTTGCCCAGGAGAAGAAGCACCTCATCCTGGACCGGTTCCGCATTTCGAACTTGTCGCCGGCACAGATCTACTTCGGGCGGGCGATACCCATCGTTACGGTGGTTTCCACAGGGATCGGAACCGCAGCCGTCATTTCGGCGACAGTACTGGGCGTACATTGGGGGAATTTCCTCCTTTCTGGAATGTTGATCCTGTTATCCGTCATAGCTGCAACCGCATTTGAAATGATGATCTACGAGATCACCCACAGCATGATCGCCACCATCATCCTGACCTTCGGGATCGTCTGGTGGCTGGGGTACCTCGGCGGTGCATTTGAGACCTATATGTTTTCCGACTGGCCGGAGAATGCGAAGCAGATATCCCCGCTGTATCACGCCAACCGGGCACTGGTGGAGCTGTCAACTATGGGACACAGTGATTACGTCTTAAGCTCCGTGATCTTCCTTGGAGTCATCACCGTGATCTGTTCCCTGATTGCTATTTTTGCTGGATCCCTCCGGAGAAAGGAAAGGGCATGAAAAGCATTATCTATTCAACCTTAAAACTTTTATTTCGAAATGCCGGTTTCTGGTTTTTCCTGATCATCACGCCGATCCTTTCTACGCTGATCCTGAAGGATGAACAGACGAATCTGTCCTCCTACGAAATGAACGGTTCGGCTGTGGCCTCCAAAGTCGTGGAGATCGAGACGGCAGAAGAGAAACTGGCCTACTACAGCGGCAAGGGGCGTTACGTGATCAAGGTGTATGATGCTTCGGGAAGTGAGCTGTCGGAGTATCTTCTTTCAAAGATGACAGAGAGCGGAGCTTTCATGGTCTGCAGAGTGAAGACCCCCGGGATGACCGGGGAGGAGCTGGAGGAACGGATCCGGCTGGATGCTGAGAAGGACAGACTTGGCGCAGCGCTTTTTCTGGGACAGAGTTTCGATGACGAGGCAACCTCAGGCTCCGTCAAGGACGGAATGAAGGTCTTTATCCTTTCGGAGGATGAAAGAAAGTCACTGCTCAACAGTGAACTCACCATGATCCTGGGGCAGATCCGCAGGGCGAAGGAAAGCGGCGACATCATGGGAACCCTGAAGAGCATGAATGAGACCCTGCCGAAGAAAACGGTGGAAACCCTGGCGGCTAAGGATGAGATCCTTCTTAGCAACAAACAGATCGATCAGAGAACGCTGATCGGCTATGCCTTCGCCTTCATGACTCTGGGCTTTGTCTTCACCGGGATATTTATCGCACATACCACCATCAATGAGAAAAAGGACATGGTGCTGACCCGGATCCGGCTCACAAGACTTCGTGACGTGCAGTATTTTACGGCCAAATTCCTCTCCGGGGCCATCGTATCTGCATTGCTTACAGCCATCATGGCGGTGTGCAGCTTCCTGATCCCGGAGGAGAAGCTGGGAGTCAGCCGGTTCATTTTCATCCTGATGATCTTCCTTCTGGGCCTGATCTTCTGTTCCCTCAGTCTTCTTCTGGGAATCCTCTTTGACAATGTCATGAGTGCGAACATTGCAGCGTTTTCCCTCTGGAGTCTTTCTGCGATGCTGGCAGGGCTTTACTTCCCGCTGGATTCCACTACGGACACGGTGAAGATGATCTCGTATCTCATGCCCCAGAAATGGTTCCTCAGTATTACGGAATATCTGATGACAGGAGACGGGAAAGGCTATATAATGATGCTGGGTGTAACGGCCGCTTATATGGTCATCATCCTTAGTCTGGGAAGCGTGGGGATCAAATTCAGGAGCAATGAAGGATAAGATAAAGGACAATTACTTTATATTTGCAAGGCTTGCGATCCTGCTTGCCATCGTTGGTTACGGTATTATGAGCCACATGGAAACAGGCAGTGAGAAAATGAGCAGCGATAACACAACAGGGGTATCCGTAAGGGTACTCCTGCTTGTTTCGTTTTTTATCGGTGTTATGGCGGTGAAAGAGCTGTTCAGTATCCGTGTGAGGCGGTATTTCACAGCAGCGGGAATGATCATCTGGGCGCTGCTCATTTCCCTGGAGGGAAAGGCGTTCTGGCTGATGGGATTTTTCGCAGGTTTCGAGTTTTATTCCCTTTTTCCCACAATGGATTACAGATGGTATTTTACCCTTCTCATCGGAGTTTTCCTGGAGACTCCGGCTTCGTTACCCTTAAGACTGGTTCTGATCCTCATGCTGGCCATCCTCTATATCCAGCATAATTATATTGTGGTGGACTACCAAAAGAGGATGAAGGAGGATGTGCTTAAGGAGCAGAGCCTGAAAAGTGATATGAGGGAGAAAGAAGTGGCAACCCGGGAGGAGCTGGCACGGAGCGCGCTTATCGCGGAAAACCAGATCCTGGAGGAGAGAGCGGCCCTGTCCCAGACCCTGCATGATAAGCTGGGACATAACATCAACGGATCCGTGTATCAGCTGGAAGCGGTGAAGGTGCTGATGGAGAAGGATCCGGAGAGGGCGGGTGCCATGGTGCAGGGGGTGATCGACCAGCTTCGCACGGGTATGGATGAGATCCGGGCGATCCTCCGGAAGGAACGGCCGGAGAAGAAGGATCTCGCCCTCCTGCAGCTGTATAAGCTATGTGAGGATTGCAACAACAAGGGCGTGGAGACCGAATTTGAGAAGGAAGGGGACATCACGCAGATCCCGGATGCTCTGTGGGAGGTGATTCTGGATAACGCCTATGAAGCGGTATCCAACGCCATGAAATATGCCCGCTGCACAAGAATCGTTATCCGGATCGTGATCATGAACCGCATGGTCCGCTGCAGCATCCGGGACAACGGCATCGGTTGTAAGGAAGTGAAGGACGGCATGGGGATCTCCGGCATGCGGCAGCGGGTCCGCGCCGCCGGCGGGACCATCGATCTCGAGACTGAGGTAGGGTTTTCTGTGAATATGCTGCTGCCGATGTCATCCTGAACCCCGAAGGCAACCTGTCATCCTGAACCCCGAAGGCAACCTGTCATCCTGAACCCCGAAGGCAACCTGTCATCCTGAACCCCGAAGGGGTGAAGGATCTTGCGGC
>JAGBNH010000037.1 GCA_017634475.1 Eubacterium sp. | reverse complement strand
GGGTGCCTTATTCCTGGATGAGGGCTTCGGTACCTTAAGCGGAGATCCCCTTTCTGCAGCCATCGTTGCCCTGCAGAATCTGGGACAGGAGGATCCATCCGGAAAGCTTCTGGGGATCATCACCCACGTGGAACCGGTCATCAATGCATTTGACCTGAAAATGGAAGCAAAGAAGATCCGGAAGCGGAGCGTCCTCACCGGTCCGGGAGTGACCAGGATCATGGACGAGGAAAAGAAGGAAGAGAAGCGGGGAAGGAAAAAGAAAGCTGAGCCGGAGACTACATCATAATGCGTCTTCTCGCTTGGTCGACAGGATATAGTGTGAAACAGGTGCCGAATTTGCTTCGGCACTTGTGTTTTTTTGGAGAAAAATGTATTATATTGTTAATTGGTGAATTATATCAAATTATATTAAATTATATCGGATTATATTATTTTATATCGACGCATGCCGTTTTATATATAGTTAAGGTTGAATGTCTATCCGGTAATGACAAGCGGATCTTTGGGAGGTGAGATATCAAGTGGATACAAAAAAAACGAAAACTCGGACTTCGCAGAAAAATCCATATGCGATCAGCTTTGGAAGAATTCCCAATCAGTATATTCGAAGGGATTTGTTGATCTATGATATTTTGGAGGAATTGGAAAGCGACATTGTCCGGGAGCAGGCTTTCAAACTTACAGGTATCCGTGGAACCGGAAAAACAGTAACACTTACTGCGATCGAAAAGGAACTGAGAGATAAGGATGAATGGATTCTTGTGGACCTGAGATCAAATTCCGATATTACAAGAGATCTGATCGCCAATCTGTATAGTGAGGTGTCTTTTCTGACGAAATTTATAAATTCGAACCTGAATCTGTCCATGTTCGGGATCGGAGTCAATCTGGCAAAGCAAAGCCCCGTAGCAAGTCTTGATGTTGCGTTAAAACAGATCCTCAGTGAGGTGAAGAAAAGAAAGAAAAAGGTTCTTGTAGCAATCGATGAGGTCAGAAAAACGGATGCCATGGTTGATTTTATTCAGGAATTTCAGATACTTGTACGTGAGGAGTTCCCGATCTATTTGCTCGTGGCGGGACTGTATGATGATATTGAGTCTATAGAAAATACCGATGGCTTATCTTTCTTTCTGCGCGCTGAAAAATACGATATGTCTCCGCTCAATATAAAGATCATTCAGGAGGATTATAAAGAAACACTTAAATTATCCACAGAAACAGCTGCCGAACTGGCTCGGATGACGAAAGGATATGCATTTGCGTATCAGGCATTCGGAATGTATATGTGGGAAAGTGGGACCGGAAAGATAACGGATCTGGTGCTGGCCAAAGTGGATTATGCACTGAAGGAAAAGGTCTATGCTAAGATATGGAGCGAGCTGACTCCAAAAGACAGATGGTTCTTACGTTATGCAGTAGAAAAAGATACCATGCCGGTAGCAGATCTGCTTGAGATGACAAAGTCGAGTCATAGAGAGTGGAGTGTTCCGAGAAAGCATTTGATCGAAAAAGGGATCATTGATGGTAATGCTCGCGGTCAGGTGGTACTCAGGTTGCCGCGTTTTAAAGAATTTGTAATGGATGCTGAGGAAGATTAGACTTGTGTGGCAAAATATGGTAAACTATAGCATATTTGTCACATGTGTAAATGATACATGAGGAGGTAATCTATTATGGGAGAGAATCGTTACAAGGGGACGAAAACGGAGCAGAATCTGAAGGCTGCTTTCGCAGGAGAATCCGAGACAAGAAACAAGTACACCTATTTTGCATCCAAGGCTAAGAAGGATGGCTACGAGCAGATCGCAGCCCTTTTCCTGAAGACCGCAGATAACGAAAAGGAACATGCAAAGCTCTGGTTCAAGGAGTTGAACGGGATCGGAACCACGGCAGAGAATCTCGAGGCCGCAGCAGACGGGGAGAATTATGAGTGGACCGATATGTACGAGGAGTTCGCAAAGACGGCAGAAGAGGAAGGCTTCCCGGAGCTGGCTGAGAAGTTCCGCGGCGTTGCTGCCATTGAGAAGAAACATGAGGAGCGGTATCGTGCGTTGCTGAAGAATGTTCAGGAAGGCCAGGTTTTTGAGAAGGGTGAGATCAAGATCTGGGAATGCAGAAACTGCGGTCATATCGTAGTGGGAACGAAAGCTCCCGAGGTTTGTCCCGTATGCAATCATCCCCAGAGCTTCTTTGAGGTCCATGCCGAAAACTATTAAAAACTTAGATCAAAAATATAACCTGAGATGAAAAATTGAGGTGCTTTCCACAGCGGAGAGCACCTCTTCTTTAATACTCTGCCTCCATCGCGATCCTGTTCGAGGACGAATTGTACGATCAGAAGCAGCTGAACTACATGCAGCAGCTGATGCATTCGCTGATGAAAAGCCTTCGGGCCGTGGGTGCAGAGGCTGTGGTCGTAAAGAATTTCAACTCCCTGACCGTAAATCCGGATCGCCCTGTTTGTCTATCTTTCCTCCAGTACCTGGAAGATATAGAATTTCAGATAGTAGCTGGCTTCATCGCCGGACCAGAGAATGGGGTGGTCGGCAGCCTGGGTGCGGTACTCCACCTGACGGAGTCTGCGGTGGGCGGCACGTGCGGCCTGGCCGATCACGGCAGTGAAGGTTTCATAGTCCATGAAATGGGAGCAGGAGCAGGTGGCCAGATAGCCGCCGTTTTTCACCAGCTTCATGCCCTGGATGTTGATCTCCCGGTAGCCTTTGGCGGCCTGCCTGATCTTGTCCCGGGTCTTGGTAAAGGCCGGGGGATCCAGAATCACCACATCATATTTTTCACCCTCTGCATTTAACTTCGGCAGAAGATCCAGAACATCTGCAGCCTGAAATGTGACGCGGTCTGTGAGTCCGTTCAGCGCTGCATTTTCAGTTGCCTGGGCTACGGCCAGATCAGACACATCGATACCCAGTACGCTGTCTGCGCCACCGAGGCCGCAGTTCAGGGCAAAGGATCCGGTGTGGGTAAAGCAGTCCAGTACCCGGACGGTTTCTCCGGATTCCTTCATGCGGCGGATCAGGTTCTGCATGGCCATGCGGTTCCCCTTCTGATCCAGGAAGAAACCGGTCTTCTGACCGTTCTCCACATCCACCATATATTTGACGCCGTTTTCCACGATCTGCAGCCGGGGGTCAAATCCTTCCGGTGCGTTCCCGGATATCCCGCTGTTCCCCGGCTCCGTCTTTCCGGAAGATCGTTCATCCCGGATCCATCCGTCTGCAAAACGATCCCCTTCTTTCGCCATCCAGATCAGCCCCTTGGCCCGGGGGAGACCTTCCTTCTCCCGGATCTTTGCATCGCTTCGCTCAAATATGGCGCGGATCCGGATCCCGTCCTTGGCCAGAGCTTCGGTGAGGAACTCCAGGATCTTCTGCTTCAGCAGGTCGATGCCCAGAGCCAGGGATTCCACCACCAGCACATCTTCATATTTATCCACCACCAGACCCGGAAGAAAATCCGCCTCGCCGAAGATCACCCGGCAGGAGGAGGTATCCGTCACGGCCTTTCGGTAATTCCAGGCTGCCTCCACCCGGTTCCGCAGAAATGTATCATCGATGATCTTCTCCGGATCCCGGGTCATCATGCGGATGGTGATCTTTGATTTCGGATTGATGAATCCCCGTCCCATGGGATAACCGTCGAAATCCTCCACAGCCACCATACTGCCCGGGGTGACATCGCTGATGTTGATGACATGCCTTGCGCCGGCAGTGCCGGCTTCGGAGGGCCTTTCGATCCGGTCGATCTCATTATCATAGATCCAGGCGCCCCCGGCCTTGATGGTGCGTCCCTCGCCTTTTTTCAGAATAACGGTTGCTTCGCTCATGGCATTCTATCCTTTCGGTACATTTCCTTAAGTTTAAGCGGAAAGAGGGCTGAGGTCAAGCAATAATCAATGCACAAAACCTTGTGATTTCTGCGGCCTTTTGGTACAATATTTATGTATGTGCATAAATAGAGGAAGAAACTGTCATGGCAGAGGAACACATTTTAATCGACGATATACTCAGTAGTGAGAAGGAACGGATGCTTTATCTGAAGAAGTACTATCCGTTCTTTGTGCTGCAGGAAACCTCGCTGGGGCAGTATAAGGAGGGGCGGTTTCAGGAGCTGGACATGGGATATATCACCATGGCGCTGCTCCGTTTCCTGATCCAGGAGAACCATTTCAACGGGCATCCGGTAACCTATACGTCGGTGGAGAAGTTCCTCCGGGGGGTGGTCCGGCGGGATTTCCAACTGTCCGGAGAAGGGGCTTTATCCAACGAAGAGGAGAAGGATTTGGTGCGGTTCCTGTTCGATAAGATCCGGAATGACGGCAGGCCGTTCATTTTCCCGTTCTATGACCCCGAGACCCACACGCGTCAGCAGGGCTATGTGCGGCTCGTGGACAGTACAGTGGAGGAAGGGGAAGTGGTCTACCAGATCACTGCGGACGGAATCGAATTCTATCTCTCCACCAAGGAGGTGCGGGATGAAAGCAGCATTTCCACGGAGCAGGTACTGCTGGAGAAAATGATCCGCACCGAGAACTTTAAGGGCGGCATTGACGTGATCCGGCGGATCAACCTGGAGGTGGAGCAGCTGAAGCGGGAACGCCGTGAGGTGGTCCGGCTGCTGCAGGAGGATCTGAATACGGGGCTTACGCGGAGCGAAGCCTTTATGGACCGGATATCCAAATGGTTTGAACTGGAGCGGAAATCCTTCCAGAAGAATAAGGCGCTGGTGGATAAGGCGGTGGCCAGGGCAGGAACAAATGCGGTGGTGCGGGATATCACCACCCTGGAGATCGAACTGAAGAACGTGATCGAGAGCCACCGGATGCTGATGGAGGAGGCTGCGGATCTTTCCCGTCTCACCACGGAAATGGTGGAGCGGGCCAAGCTTCGGGCGCTTCGACCTGCATTTGATTTTCGTCAGGCCCTGGACCTTCTGAAGCGTGAGGATGATCCGGCGGGAATGCAGCATGTGCTGATGCCCTTCTTCCTTCCGCGAAGGAGAAAGAGTTTCTCTGTCTTCTCCATCGATAAGCTGGTGAATGAAGCGGTCAGCGGGGAAGAGGATAAGGAGAAGGGGACGAAGACCCCTCCGGATCTGGATTTTGAATATGAGGATGAGAAGCTTTCCCGTATGATCGGAGCGAACTTCTCCCGGCTGTTCAAGGAGCTGCTGGAGCGGCTGCAGCGCTGGGGGACGGTTACCCTGCCGGAGTTCAATGCGATCCTGGAAACGAAGTTCGGGAAGGAGATCTACGAGAATAAGGATTACTACGCCTTTCTGGTGCATCTCACCAAGAAAGAACGGTATGTGATGGCGGAGGCCTTCGAGGAACCGGAAACCTTCCTGGAAGCCTATGCGGCGAAGCATTTCACGGAGCAGGAGAAGGCGCAGTTTAGAGAAATGGTCTTTGTGGTGGAACCGGGTGAGGAACAGCTGGAGCTGGGACCGGAGAAGACGCTGCAGGATACGGATATGGATATAAAGGGATATGCGGCTACGGGCGTGGTGCAGACGGTGACCTTCCGGACGGAGGGGTAGAGGCCACAGGATCCTTCGTCGCTATGCTCCTCAGGATGACATACATCTTGTCATTCTGAACGAGCGACGAAGGAGCGAAGTGAAGAATCACCCGGCCGAGTTGAAGGGATCCTTCGCCTGTGGCTCAGGATGACAGACCTTGTGTCATTCTGAGGCCGTAAGGCCGAAGAATCTTTTCGACGGAAAGCCTGCGGCTCAGGATGACAGACCTTGTGTCATTCTGAGGCTGTAAGGCCGAAGAATCATTTCGACGGAAAGCCTGCGGCTCAGGATGACAGACCTTGTGTCATTCTGAACGAGCGACGAAGGAGCGAAGTGAAGAATCACCCGGCCGAGTTGAAGGGATCCTTCGCCTGTGGCTCAGGATGACAGACTTTGTGTCATTCTGAGGCCGTAAGGCCGAAGAATCTTTTCGACGGAAAGCCTGCGGCTCAGGATGACAGACCTTATGTCATTCTGAGGCCGTAAGGCCGAAGAATCTTTTCGACGGAAGGGCTGTGGCTCGGGATAACAGATAGGAACGAAAATGGAAGAAAGAACACTGAAAATGGCAATGGAGATCTTCGGAACGCTGGTCTCCGGAGAGGAGATCTCGCGGACGAAGCCTTCCACGGCAGAGGCGTATCAGGCATACTACGGGAATTCCGAGGTATATGATCTGGTGACCAAGCTGCTGGGAAGACTGAACCTCTCTCTTTATGAATATAACGAAACCCTCTTTGTCACTGCAGGGGACGGGAATAAGATCTTCGGTTATACCAACGATGATCTGAAGCGGCTGCTGGGACTCCGGCTGAACCGGGAGCTGTTTCTGGTTTATTTCATCATTTACCAGACGCTGCTCATTTTCTATTCCGATTCCGCTACCTATCAGATCCGTGAATATGTGCGGCTGGAGGAGCTGCTGCAGAATGTGACGAATGCAGCGGAGTCCATCATGCGGGGTTCCGAGGTGTTTGATGCGCTGGAGGAAAAGGAGAAGGAGGGCTTCCGTTCCGTGGCGCAGCTCTGGCATGAGCTTCCCCTTTCCGTGAGCGATGATGCGGACCGGAACAAGGCTGGCCGGACCTCGCGGCTGGGTATGGTGAAGCTCACCATGAACTTCCTGCAGGGAGAGAAGCTCTTCCTTGCTTCGGAAGACCGTTTCTATCCCACCGACCGGTTCAGGGCCCTTGCGGAGGGATATTTTGAAGATGAAAAAGGTAGACTGACCAAGCTTTTCGGAGGACAGGAAAATGCCTGATATCAACCGGATCCGGGTAAACAATGTAAAATATAATTTCGGGACCCAGAGCTATGATGATTTCACCATGCGGCTCTACGGACAGAATACGCTTTATGATCTGGCCAACGGCGGGGGAAAAAGTGTGCTCATGCTGCTCCTGATGCAGTGCATGATCCCCAACTGTACGCTGGATGAGAAGCAGCCCCTGGAGAAGCTGTTCCGGGATACCAACAATAATGGCACCATTCACTCCCTGATCGAGTGGCGGCTGGATCCCCAGGATATCGTGGACGGCTTCCGCTATATGACCACGGGCTTCTGCGCAAGAAAGGCCAGGGACCGGGGAGAGGAAGCGGAGCGGGATGTGGCTTCGGTGGAATATTTCAACTACTGCATATTTTATCAGGGCTATGGGAAGCATGACATCGTCAATCTGCCCCTGTCCGACAGTGAAGGACATATCACCTATCAGGCGCTGAAGAATTATCTGCACGATCTGTCCCGGCGGGAGAATATGCTGAAGGTCTTCGTCTTTGACCGGAAGGGAGAGTATCAGCGGTTTATCAGCCGATACGGCATCATTGAGAGCCAGTGGGAGATCGTCCGGGGCATCAACAAGACCGAGGGACATGTCCGGACCTATTTTGAGACCAATTACCGAACCACCAGAAAGGTGGTGGAGGACCTTCTCATCGAAGAGATCATCGAGAAGGCCTATATGACCAAGACCGGGCAGGAGGAGCAGCGGGAGGATTCCGCGGCAGCGCTCCTGATGAACATCCGGGAACAGCTTCGGGTGCTGGCGGAGAAGAAGAAGGATATCCGGACCTACGATCTTGAGGCGGAGCTGGTGGGGCTTTTGTCGGACCGGATCCGGTCCTTTGGCGGACTGTACGGCGAGCGGGAGGAGATCGACCGCGGGATCGCCGGGATCTACCTGTCCCTGGATTCGCGAAATGCCAGGCAGGAGAAGGAGTTGGAGAAGCTTTCGGCTGCTGTGGATCAGGCGGAAGCAGAGACGGATCAGGCGAGAGCAAGAGCAGAGCTTTTGAAAACGGCAGCTCTGCAGGCGGAGCTTAAGGAGAAGGACAGTGCGGTCAAGGAAAAGGAAGAACGGCTGAAGCGGGAAGAGGATCTGCTGGCGGAGGAAGGAAAGGGCATTTCCCGAAGACGTGCGGAGCTGGATTACCTTCTGCTTCAGGAAGAGGAGCAGAAAAGGAAGGCGCTCCTTGCGGAGGAAAATGCCGATACGCCGGAGGAGATCGCCCCGGTGATCGCAGGCCTTAAAGCCTATTATGATGCGGAAATAAAGGAGCTGGAAGTAAAGCTCGAAGACGGACGGGAGAAGCTGCGCCGGTCGGAGGAAAGCCGGGAGGAGAGCGGGAAGGTCCTGACGGATGCCAGGATCGAGCTTGCGGTGTTAACCCATGAGGAAACCGCCCTTACGGTGGAACGGACGGACATTTCCGATCAGCGAAAGACTTTGTTGGAGAAACTGTCCGAGCAGTCCCTCAATCCGGTGGAGGTACGCCTGGAGCAGGCCAGGGAGGAGCAGGATCGGCTCGAAGAGATGATCCTGGGACTGCAGCAGCAGATCGCCTTCTCCGAAGAGGAAACCCTTTCCAGGGAGCGGGAGGTCCGGGAGCTGGAGCAGAAGCTGGCGGTTATGGAAGAACAGCTGGAGCTGACGAACCGGATCCGGGAGCTCCGGGATTCGAGACAAGACCGGATCCGGGAGATCGGAAAGATCTACGGCGCAGAAGAGCAGGGAGATACGCTCCCGGAGAAGGAGATCCGGGATGCGGTATATCGCAAGCTTTCCCGGGATCTGGTGCGGCTGTCGGAGCTGGAGCGCTCCCTGGTACAGCTGGAGAAACGAAGAGAAGAGGTACGGGAAGGTCGGTGGCTGGAAATGTCCCGCGGGGCCGAGGAGATCCTGTCCTACATTTCCACCCGGCACGGCGTGATGGCCATGTTCGGTATGGATTATCTGGCACAGCTTCCCGGACAGGAGCGGACCCATCTGCTGGAACAGTGTCCGGAGCTGCCCTACGGTATCGTGGTGCGGGATTATGAGAAGCTGCTGGAGGATACGGTGCTGCAGTCCATGGAGACCCATGGGTCCCTGATCCGGATCTATGACCGGGACAGACTGAACAGCCTGACCCGGGAGGTGGCGGATGAATTCTTTACCGTGCGGCACAGTGAGGCCTTCTTCCTTTCGGAGGATACGGAGAAGTCGCTGGTGCAGAGCCTGGCGGATGCAGCGGCAAATCAGCGTACGGAGCGGGATTATCTGCAGGATGCGGTGGAGACGGAGCGAAAGGATCTGGAGTTCCTGATGCTGGTGCCGGTTCAGGAATCCCAGGAGGTTTCCGAGGAAGAGGTAGAGGAGCTTCGCCTGGCCGTGAGCCGTGGGCAGAATGCCCTGAAGGAGGAGCAGAGGGGAAGATTCCTTCTGGAGCAGAGTCTGGCAGAGCAGGAAGCGGAGCGGGACAGACTTTCCAGAGATGCGGAGATCTATCAGAAGCTTCTTCTGTTGGACCAGGAAGAAAAGGAAGTGAAGACGGAGCTGGCGGAGCTTGTCCGCCGTAAGACGACCCTGTCCGGCGGGATCGGGAACCGGGAAACACTGGACCGTCAGGCACAGGATCAGGCGGAGGAGCTGAGCCGATCCCTGAAGAAGCTGGAGGAAGCGCTGACGGTCCTTAAGGTGACCTGGCAGGAGCAGTATGCCCCCTATCTGTCAGAGATTTCGGACAGCGAGGCGGGACAGAGACCCTCAAAATCCAAAGAAGAGCTGGAAGCAGCCTTCCGTCTCTGGAAGCAGGGGCATGATGCGGCGGAGGAGGTCCTCCGGCAAAGGCGGCTTCTCAGGGAAGCCTCGGAGAGCGCCATCCTGCGGCTGAAGCAGAACATTTCCGAAAGAAGAGTGGAGCTTTCCGAACTGCAGGAAGCTTATGAAGCGGGACAGATCCTTCCGGGAGATGCGGAGTCCCTTCGGAGAAGAGAGGATCAGTATCTGGAAAAACAGGCGGAGCTGAAAAAGCTTCGGGAGCTGTTGGCGGATGAGACAAAAGAGGTGCAGCGGCTTGAGGGAAGTATCGCCTATGCGGTGGAGAATTATGAGAACGCCTTCGGAGCCTATACCGGCTTTGACGGGGACGGCGAGGAGCTGAGCCGTGAGCTGGATGCCGCAGAGGAACTGCGGAAGCTGTCGAAGGAGAAGCTGCAGAACGCAAGAGATACCTTGAAGGCCTTCCAGAAGCAGAGCCAGGAGTTCAGCGGATTGTACCGGGAAGCCGGACGACTGGTGGAGAGGAATCGGATCGATCTTTCGGTTGCGGAGGTACGTGAGGATACGGAGGGTCTGCAGCAGGAGTTCGATGATCTTCTTCTCAGGCTGGACCGGAATGACAAGAACCTGGAGCGGACCAGAAGCCAGATGCTCCGGACCAAGGGCCAGGTTACCCAGAGCCTTATGGATATGGGAGCGGCCAGCCTCTCCGTGAGCATCCGGGATGACGCGGAGCTCCCGGGAAATAAGACAGATGCGGAGCTGCTGGATAAGCGGCTGCAGGAAATGGCGGAGCTGATCCGTGTGGAACGTTCCCGCGTGGAGCAAGGGCTCTCGGACATGGAAAATCTGAAGGAGAACTTCGTGGAGCAATGTCTGGAGCGGTGCCTGGATGTGCGTACCGAGCTGGATAAGCTGCCGCAGCTTTCCCAGATCCGTCTTGGAGAAGAGATGGTGCAGATGGTGAAGCTCACCATTCCCTATGTGAAGGATGAATTCCTCCGGCAGAGAATGGCGGACTATATCGATCGGATCGTATCCGAAGCGGATGAGAAGAAGTCGGAGGAGGAGCAGTTCCGTTATCTTCGGACCGAGCTTGCCCTGAAGAAGCTGTTCTCCGTCATCGTTACGGATATGAACGCCGTCCGGCTGCAGCTCTATAAACGGGAACGGATCAGTGCCCAGAGCCGTTATCTTCGTTATGAAGAGGCAGTGGGAAGTACGGGACAGTCCCAGGGTATCTATATCCAGTTCCTGATCTCGGTGATCAATTACATAGCCGGCATGTATTCCATGCAGGATGCGGACCGGAGGAAGAAGACCATCTTCATCGATAATCCCTTTGGTGCAGCCAAGGATATCTATATCTGGGAACCGATCTTTGCTCTGCTTTCCGCCAACCATGTGCAGCTCATCGTACCCTCCCGCGGCGCTACGCCGGAGATCACGGGACGGTTTGATGTAAATTATGTGCTGGGACAGCAAATGTCGGAGGGACATGCGGTGACGGTGGTCACCCGGTACAGCAGCCGATCCAGGGAAGAGCTTACGGAATATAAGGAGCTGGACTACGAACAGGCCACATTTGATTTTATCTAAAGACATAGATGAAAAATTGAGGGGATTTCATGTATATCATAGAAGCTAAAACAATCCTGACGCCCCAGAACGGGCTGAACATTTACCGGGGATCCACGGATCGCTGCCTGGTGCAGCCGGTATATGCCAAAACCGCCAGGGTGGAGCGGCCGGATGAAGTGGGGATCAAGCCGGACGCAGATGTTCTGCTGGAGAATTCGCTTCGGAAGAAGAGAAGCCGGGGAATGCTTTCGGTGGGGGGAATGGCAGACCCCTATAACGCCATCGAAGAGGAAGAAGGGATCATGCGAAGGTGTCTTCGGGTGATGGACCGCTATGATTTCGGCGTGGCCATCCAGACCCGCTATCCCCTGATGCTTCGGGATCTGGACATTCTGAAGGAGCTGGCGAAGAAGACGAAGGTGGTGGTGACCATCCCGCTTCCTACGCTGCAGACGGAACATTTCCGCCTGATCGAGGGAGAGCTGGGGGTGTCGGACCGGATCGCGCTGATCGACGGACTGGCGAAAGCAGGGATCGAAATGATCCTTCAGATCGACCCGGTGATCCCCTTTGTCAATGCCAGCATTACCTCCCTGGGAATGCTGCTGCAGCTGGCGAAGGAGTACCACATCCGCTACATCGAGCATCATGATCTGAAGCCGCAGTTAAGGAGCGGGAGCAGAGAGCATTTCTACCAATTGCTCCATGAGAGGGATCCGGAGCTGGAAGCCCGGCTGAAGGAGCGATACGGGGAATCGGAGAATGAACTGGTTCCCGAGGATCAGAAGGAACTGCTCCGCTTTCTCGTTGACAGAACCGCGCAGAATAGTATAGTATGTGACAAAAAAGTAATACAGGATTATCGCAGACGCTACGAGAATCGGACAGAGGGGCATCAGCTCAGCTTCGAAGAAATTGCATTTTAGCGAGATATCCTATAGAAAAAGAAAGGAAAACGAAAATGGATTACAATCAGGCAAGTCTGGAAATGCACGAGAAGAACAAAGGTAAGCTGGAGATTACGGCAAAGGTGCCCATCGAAACAAGAGACGACCTTTCCACCGCCTACACCCCGGGAGTGGCTGAGCCCTGCCGGAAGATCCATGAGAATCCCGAAGATGCTTACCGTTACACCTGTAAGGCCAACACGGTTGCCGTAGTATCCGACGGTACCGCAGTCCTTGGTCTGGGAGATATCGGGCCCCTGGCAGCCATCCCTGTTATGGAAGGAAAGTCCGTTCTGTTCAAGCGCTTCGCTAATGTAGATGCATTCCCCATTTGTCTGGATACCAAGGATCCGGATGAGATCGTGGAGACAGTAAAGCGCATCGCTCCCTCCTTCGGCGGCATCAATCTGGAGGATATCTCCGCACCCCGCTGCTTCGAGGTAGAGCGCAGACTCAAGGAAGAACTGGACATCCCGGTATTCCATGATGATCAGCACGGAACGGCAGTTGTTGTATGCGCAGGTCTGATCAACGCATTCAAGCTTACCGGCCGGAAGTGGGAGGAGTGCAGCGCAGTGATCAGCGGCGCCGGCGCAGCAGGTATCTCCATCTGCAAGCTGATGCAGCGCTTCGGCATCGGAAATGTGGTGCTGGTATCCTCCAAGGGTGCCCTCTGCCCGGGAGAGACCTTCATGAATCCGGCACAGGCAGCCATGGCTGAAGTGACCAATAAGAATAAAGAGCGCGGAAGCCTTGCAGATGTGATGAAGGGTAAGGACATCTTCATCTGCGTATCTGCACCGAATATCGTGACTGCGGAAATGATCAGTACCATGGCCAGGGATCCGCTGGTATTCGCCATGGCAAATCCCGTTCCCGAGATCATGCCCGACGAGGCAAAGAAGGGCGGAGCAAGCATCATCGCCACAGGCCGTTCGGATTTCCCGAACCAGATCAATAACGTGCTGGTATTCCCCGGAATCTTCCGCGGCGCGCTGGATGCACGGGCAAAGGCCATCACCGAGTCCATGAAGGAAGCGGCAGCACGGGCCATCGCTGCAGTGATCCCCACAGAAGAGATCCGTCCGGACTACATCATTCCGGATGCATTCAATGAAAATGTGGCAAAGGTTGTGGCTGCTGCTGTTGCCGATGAGGCAAAGCGGTCCGGCGTCACACGGTAGTTATTCGTAAAGAATAGAAGTGTTTGAGCCATGCCTCCGGAAGGGGGCATGGCGTAAGAGATAAGGTTTAAGACCACATTCTTGTGGAGGCGTTATACGTGTCACATATTGAGTACGAAAAAGCAAAGAAAATGGCGGAAAAAGCCCAGAAGGCCGCGATCCTCGATGACAAGTCCCCGTATCTTCCGGTGTTGGATGATATCCTTGCCGGGGTGGAGATCCGGGGAGAAGTGAATCTCGGCCTGATCTCTATTCCGCTGGATCGGGTGGTGGGCACATCCACAACAGGCAGGGCAAGCTCCTTTGCCTGTAATTTTATGCCCACTCTGGAAATGAACACGGAATTTGCCCAGAAATGGTCATTTCTCTGCGATGCACATATGGACGAAGGGATCCATGACCCCATCAAGGCATATGAATATCTGAACTACTATTATGTAGTAGAAGGAAATAAAAGGGTCAGCGTCCTGAAATTCTTCGATGCGGTGGCCGTGCCGGCCATGGTCATCCGGAAAATCCCGAAGAAGACGGATGATCCCCAGATCCGGATCTATTACGAGTTCCTGGATTTTAACCGGAAGACCGGGGTGAACTTCATCTGGTTCTCCAAGGAAGGAAATTTCCAGAAGCTGCTGGAGGAGACCGGTACGGACGCCATGGCTCCGGAGCTTACCTGGGATGAGACGCAGGTGCAGAACCTGACCTCCGCCTATTACCGGTTCTCCAAAGCCTTTGAGGAAAAGGGCGGAAAGGAACTGAAGAATATTACTACGGGTGACGCCTTCCTTGCACTGATCTCCCTGCATGGCTATCTTCATGTGCTGGATATGGATTCCGTGGAGCTTCGGGAGAGTATTTCCAAAATGTGGGAGGAATTCCTGATGATGAATCAGGAGGAAGAGGTGGCCGTGGCGCTGGATCCTCCGGTGGCTAGAAAATCTCTGATCTCCCGTGTCCTCCGGACGGAACAGCATTCCGGAAGCAAGCCCTTAAATGTGGCATTTATCTTTGACCGCGATCCTGAATCCTCGGATTGGCTCTACGCCCATGAGCTTGGACGGAATCATCTGAAGGAGGTCTTCGGATCGAAGGTAAATACCCTGAAGATCACAACGGCGGATACCGAGGAGAAAGCGGTGGAAGCCATGGAGGATCTCATCAACAACGAGGGTACGGAGGTGATCTTCACCACCACATCCCAGCAGATCGACGCCAGCCTGAAGATCGCCGTAAAGTATCCGAAGGTAAAGGTGCTGAACTGTTCGCTGAATACCAGCCACCGGTATATCCGGACCTATTACGCCCGTCTCTATGAGGCGAAGTTCCTGTCCGGTATGCTGGCGGGGATCCTCACGGAAACCGGAAAGATCGGTTATCTGGCGGATTATCCCATTTACGGCACCATTGCAAATATCAATGCCTTCGCCATGGGGGCCAGGACCGTAAACCCCGAGGTGAAGCTGTATCTCAGATGGACCTCCCAGGAGGAGAACCGGGAAGCTATCTATCATCTGATGTTTAATGATGGTGTGGATTATATCTCGGATCAGGATATGATCACTCCACGCCATGCATCCCGGAAGTTCGGCATGTACAAGCTCACCGGTGACCAGCCGGTGAACCTGGCCATGCCGGTGGTAAACTGGGGGATCCTGTATGAGAGGATCCTTCGGCTGATCATGGATGGTACCTGGGAGAAGACGGATATCCCGTCGGACGACAAGGCCATCAATTACTGGTGGGGAATATCTGCGGGAGTGATCGACGTGATCCTCTCCCAGAAGCTGCCGTCCTATACGGTGCGGCTGATCGAGCTTCTGAAACAGGACATTGTAGATGAACATTTCACTGTCTTTTCCGGGGAAATGTATTCCCAGGACGGAATTCTCCGTTGTGAAAAGGACGGTACGCTTTCTGCAGAGGAAGTCATGAAGATGGACTGGCTCCTGGATAACGTGGTGGGCGAGATCCCTGTGGTGGATTCGCTGAAAGAGAAGGCCAGAACGATAGTGGAACTGAAGGGTGTACGCAAAAATGAAATTGAGGATTCTGGCAATAGCTGACGAAGAGTCAAAGTACTATTGGGATTTCTTTGAAAAATCGAAACTGGAGGGGATCGATCTCATCATTTCCTGTGGAGATCTTGCACCGCAGTATCTGTCCTTCCTTGCAACCTATGCAAAGGTTCCTGTGCTTTATGTACATGGAAATCATGATGGCTGCTATGATGATACTCCGCCGGACGGATGTGAGAGCATCGAGGACCGGATCTATGAGTACCGGGGTCTTCGGATCCTGGGGCTTGGCGGGAGCATGTGCTATAATTTCGGCGCGTATCAGTATACGGAATCCCAGATGAAGCGCAGGATCCGGAAACTGGCCATGCAGCTGAAGCTCCGAAAGGGCGTGGATATCCTGGTATGCCACTCCCCGGCCTTCGGGATCAATGACGGCGAGGATCTTCCCCACCGCGGATTTGCCTGCATCACGGAGCTTCTGATCAAGCAGAAGCCGAAGCTCTTCCTGCACGGACATGTGCATCTGAATTACGGAAGAAATATGAAGCGGGAAGATACCTATATGGATACCCGGATCATCAATGCATATGAGCGGCATGTATTTGAGATGGAATTTCCGGACGTGCCGGAGAAAAAACAGTTATTTGGAGGAACGAAATGATCACGAGTGATGAAATGAATATCCTGCTGGATAAATATGCGGAATACTGCTCTGATGCGGGGCAGATCGATCAGCGCCTTTATTCCCAGTATGATGTAAAGCGCGGTCTCCGTGATTCCAACGGAAAGGGCGTGCTTACCGGTCTTACGGAGATCTCCGATGTTAACGGTTTTTGCATGGAGAACGGAGAGCGGATCCCCATCGAAGGAGAGCTTTATTATCAGGGCTACAGTGTGAAGGAGCTGGTAAAGGGCTTTCACGGATCCAAGCACGGGTTTGAGGAGACCACATTTCTTCTTCTGTTCGGTGAGCTCCCTACGAAAGAGCAGCTGGACGAGTTCATGAAGGCTATGGGAGAACTCCGGCCGCTGCCCGAGAATTTCAACCGGGATGTGATCATGAAGGCTCCCAGCAGGAATATCATGAATGTGATGCAGCGTTGCGTGCTCACGCTGTACTCCTATGATGAGGATCCGGATTCCATCCAGATCCGTCATGTGCTGGCCCAGTCCCTTTCTCTTATCGCCCGTTTTCCGGTGATCGCTGCCTATGGCTATCAGAGCTATCGGCATAAATTCCTGGATTCCAGTCTGGTGGTGCATCGCCCGAAGCCGGAGCTGTCCACGGCGGAGAATATCCTGCGGCTGCTTCGCCCGGATCCGAAATATACGGAGCTGGAAGCCCAGGTGCTGGATATCTGTCTGGTGCTGCATGCCGAGCATGGCGGAGGTAACAACTCCACATTTACCACCCATGTGATCACATCTACAAATACGGACACCTACGCTACGGTGGC